>JABUEY010000014.1 GCA_013314815.1 Syntrophobacteraceae bacterium | reverse complement strand
TGCTGGCCAGCTTGTGCGGGTCGACGAGAAACTTGAGGATCGACACGAGTGCGGTGAAGAAGGCGGAAACCACGACTCCCGACAGAACGAGGGGGAGTCTCGACACCTGCCCCTGGCTTTTTGCCAAGCTGTAGGTGACGAAGGATGCCGCCAGGCTGAAGGCAAAAGCGGCGACCTGGACCGGAAGGGAGGGCACCAGGGCCGTGGAGAGAGCGCACCCGAAGGCTGCTCCGGCGGACAACCCGAGGATGAAGGGATCCACCAGGGGGTTGCGGAATATGCCCTGGAAGGTGACTCCTGCCGCTGCGAGTGTCCCTCCCACCAGGGCGGAAAGGATGATCCTGGGGAGCCTGATATCCCACACGATGGACAGTTCCGCCGCGGATGCGGCATCGAAGAAGAAGAGCCTGGAAAGGATGACGCGGGCTACCTGGGGCGGAGACACACTGTAGGCTCCCCAGAAGAGCGACATACCTCCCACAACCAGGGGGGAAACGGCGATCAGGAAGGGCAGGGCGGCCTTTCTCAAGGTTTGACCTCCTCGTGAAACACTGCCTCGTCCAGCGGGATCCCGAAGCACGCCTGGTGATACTGCCGGGCGCCCTTGAGCTGCGACGCGGCATCGAAGACCTCCGGGTAGGTTTTCATGGCCATCCAGAGGGCGAGCAGGCCGATGGACGGAGACCAGGTGGACCAGGAGGGAGCCTTGTAGACCCTGCGATCCTTCACGGCTCTCACCGCCTTCCATTGCGGATTGTTCAAAATGCTCTCAGGCCCGTACCTGGCGTTTCCCCAGATAAAGATCACCTCCGGATCCCACATGAGAATCCATTCCGGCGAGACTTCCGGATGTTTCGAATGGAGATGCGAGGCGGGATTGATTCCTCCCGTCATGACGATCAGTTCATGCTGGATGCCGATGCTTCCGGAGACCCTGGTCGGTTTCTGCCAGATCCACAGGACCCTGCGCCTCGCTTCTTCGGGGATGGCCGAAACCTTCGAACGAACGCTTTCGAACATCTCCTTCATGAGTCGTTCGACTTCCCGGGCCCGGTCCTCCACGTGAAAAATCACGCCGCACATCTCGATGGCCCGGTAGAGTTCGTCGAGGCTCTCGGGATAGACGGATAGGGTCTTCAAGCCTTTCCTCGAGAGGAATTCAGCGACTTCCGGCTTATACGACCAAGTGATCACCAGTTCGGGTTCCAGGGCGATGACCGCTTCGATATTGACCGCTTCTCCGGTTCCCACCGCGGGAATCCCGGCAAGCTGCGGGTGCCTTTTCAGGAGTTCGTTGTCCAATGCCCACCGGTTGATTCCCACGACGCGGTCCCAGAGGTCCAAAACGGGGATGAGTTCATAGAGGGACAGAAGGATGACTCTTCCTACGGGTGGAGATATCTCCACTTCCTTCCCTGTCTTGTCCATGACGGTAAAGGAGAAACAGGGCAGGGCGGACAGCATGCCTGCCAGGCCAGTGATCAGGATTGCAGCTGCGAAGCGTCTTCTCATCATCAGAACTTCAGTGAGACGCCCCCGAAGAACTTTCTTCCGGGCGCCCTGTAATAGCTGTAGTATTTCTCGTCGAAAAGGTTGTCCACCGCGAACACCAGGGCCGACCAGCCGGTGATGCGATACCGGATGAAGAAATCTGCTATAAAGTAGGAATCGTAGGAACCGTAGACTCCGGAGACGACATCGAGGTTTTCGTCGTTGTTGTACTGCTTGTCTGCATATCGCCCGGTGAGAGTGATCAGCAGGGGGCCTCGCGTGAATTCCCCGCCCAGGCTGTACATACGTTCGGGAATTCCTGTGAGTCGCTTGCCTTCGGTGGACGGCTTGGCGGAGTTTTCGATCATTTCACTGAGGGTATAGGTAAAGTTCCCGAATACTTTGAAGCATTCTCCAAACCGGTGTTCCATTTCCAGTTCGACTCCACGTGTCTCCGCTTTTCCTGCGTTGATGAGCTCCTTGTAGGTCGAGGTGACATCCTGTCGGTAGATGAGATCTTTCAGGTAGTTTTCAAAATAGGAGGCTCTCAGGGTGCTGTTCTCTCCAAACCTCTGTTCCAGGCCCAGGTCCCAGGAAACGCTCCTTTCAGGGTCGAGAGACGGATTGGCCGCGTAAACGGTCCCGTAATAGACCCAGGTTCGGTAGAGTTCGTAGACGTTTGGCGGCCGGAAGGCGCTTCCCACGGATCCCCTCAGCGTGGTCCACTCGAACGGCCTGTAAACCAGGGCTGCCTTGGGGCTTGCCGCGAAATCGTTCCTCGATCCATAGTGCTGGGGAAATCCTTCCTGGCCCGCCTGATTCACCATGCCGTCGTAGGTCTCCCAGTAGTCTCCCCGTATTCCCAGGTAACCGGTGATGTTCCTCCAGAGAGCGATTTCGGCCTGGGCGTAAAACGAGAAGATATTGTCCTTGCCGGAGGATTCGAAGGTTACGTCGCCTTTCGAATGCCTGTCCGTCCAGTCGGTGAGGTCGTATTCCGTGGTGTCGGCCTTGTCGTAACGGTAGGCGGCTCCGAAAGTCAGGAGGTGTTTTTCCATCACGGGCATGGAGATCTGCAGGTCGGACTGGAAGGCCGTGGAAGGCGTGTCATTGAGCTTTCCCGGTCCGCCGGTTCGATTGGCGCTGGAGGAGGGAGTGATGTACCAGTTGTCTTCGTTGTCGATGAGTCCGCACGTCACTTTCAGGGATGTGTCCTGGAACAGTCTGGTTTCATAGCCAAGGTTGTAGTTGTTCTGAGTCCTTGCGCCGCCGGCCGTGAGAAAGTTGGATTCGAGAAGGCTGAGGCGGCTGGGGTCGATCCTGTCCGCAATGACGCTTCCTGACCACACCGGTTTGCCCTTCCCGTCTCTCAGGTACGTGTGAGGGTCCCCGTAATCGTAGTCGTAGTTCCCCCTCATGAAGTAAAAAAAGACCTTGGAATCCTCGGTAAAATCGTAGGCAAGCTTGCATGCCGCCGAATCCCTCCACCAGGAATTGTCGCCCCGGTCACCGATCAGGAAGGCGGTGTTCCCCTGGGTGTCCGTAGTGCGTTCGGCTCCCGTAACCGGCGTGCCCGCTCCGGGCGTGGAAGGCGTCTTGACCACCAGGTCGGTGGCGTATCCGTCGCTCGAACCGTATCCGTAAGAGGCGAATATGCTGAGACGGTTGAACAGCCTGTCTCCATACGATGCATAAGTCGTATAGGTATTGTCGCTGCCATAGCCTGCGTTGAGAGTGAACTCCCTCTTTTCCGGCATCCGGGTGATGATGTTGATCACTCCCCCCATCGCGTTGCCTCCGTAAAGGGACGAGAAGGGGCCGCGGGCCACTTCGATCCGTTCGACATTTTCGGGGAAGAGGCCGTTCCAGTTGACGGCTCCGGTGTAGCCGTCGTTCAAAGCCTGCCCGTCGAGCATCACGAGGGTCCTCTTCTGCTCCGGAATCCCCCTCAATACGACCCTTGCCGTCGTGTCCAGCGGCTTGGCCCGCTTGTCGAAAAGTCCCGGAACCATATTCAGGGCACTGTCGACGTTCTGTACGTTTCGGTTCTCGATATCCTCCCTGGTGACGACGGAAACGGCCGCCGGGACTTCCGAAAGCGTTTTCTCCGACCGGGTGGCCGTGACGACGATCTCTTCCAGGTAGATGTCCTTCCTGTCTTCACTCTCCGTCTTCTTCCCCTCGACGGTGGAGTCGTCTGTTGTCATGGAAGGAGCCTTCAAAACACTGTCCCGGCTTTGCTGCGCCGCAACGGCAGGAGGCAGGCATAACAGGATGCACAGCAGGATTGCCGCTGCTGCAGTCCGCTTCTTTCCCACGACGAGGATTTCGATCCGTTTTCGACTGGTGCAGGGGTAAGACAAGAAAGGTGTAAACACTCGGAACATGATCACCATCCTTCCTTCATTGCCTCATATTCCTCCCCGTGTTAGAAGAATATGGGATTGGGTTGCCATTCGATCCCCGGGGCAGGTTCTTTTCCTTGGCCGGGAATTCCTGCCCCGCCTTTAGACTCCTTCGCTGAGCCGCGCCGTCACCTCCTGTTGAAAGTTCCCTGTCATCCGGATCCCTTGAGCACAAATCTGATGGGCAGGAGTACCCTGCAGCTCACGGGGCGGCCATCCCTCCTCGCCGGTTTGAAGGAGGATTCCTTCACGGCTCGAACGGCTTCCTCGTCAAAGCCACTGCCTGCCCTGTCCATGATCTCCACGTGAACGGGGTGCCCCTTTTCATTGATGGTCACCCGCAGCAGGACGGTTCCCTCCCTGCCCAACTGTCTGGCAAGATGCGGGTAAACGGGGTTTGCCTTCCTGATGAACCCGGGGCCGTCCGCTGTCCCGAACCTCGCGTCCATGGGACCGAAAAGTCCGGAATCTCCGGTGTTGCGGCCTTTTCGAGTTCTACCGGAAACCCCTCCCCCATGGATGTCTCCGGAGGCGGAATGGATTCCTGGAATCTCTTCACCCTCAGGCGCGCCGCCGTCCGGCAGGTCAATCGAGTTCGATGGTGAATCGCCGGCCGGTGACTGTCCATGGGATTCCGTGAAGGACGGCGGTCCTTTGGCATACTCCGTTTCTCGATGAGCTTCTTCTGAAAATGCTGCTTGCCCACCGCCGGATCCACCGGCATTGTCCTTTGAAATGGCGGCAGGTCTCGTCTTTGCCTTTTGGGGTAATGTGGTCTTTCCGGGCTGTTTTGCATTGGGTTTGGGCGGCGCCGACTGTTCTTCCAGATGAGGCGGAGCAGGTGGAAGCCGGCGATCCTGGAAATCCACGGGGAGGACACGATCCTGGAGGTGGTCTTCTCCTTCACCCTCCGGCGCTTCAGGGGAGCCCGATTCCCCGGGATGGAAAGACACCAGCTGCACTTCAATGCAGGATCTGTGTCGGTGCATGTCGACAGGAGGTGCAAAGGCCAGGGCACACACGACCGCGAGATGTCCCACGACGGATATGATCATGCCCTGCCAGGTTTTCATCACCGGACACTCCCGCGCCTGAAGCCATAAAAAAAGGCCACAAAAAACCTCTCCCCGCATTCAAGCAGGTTGAAAGGCTTTCGTGGCCTTCTTGCAGGCTGATAGTTCTGCTGTGGAGCCATGGGGCCACGGCTGGAAAGAGAAAGGATGCCGTCGGCGCCCGAGGAGTTGCAGCCTCGGCACATTCGTTGTGCGATTGGCAACCCTTGTGACACTGTGCTTTTTTAGCTCAATGGCGTGTATGCCGTCAAGAGGTAATGGACGCATGGTCTGCCGGAGCCGCACAATCCGTGTCATCCCTGCAGCATCCTTCAGGGCGGGCATCCACTGCCCACGGAAAAGGTGAGAAGCATGGACGGAATAGTGGAAAAACAGGCTGCGTTGCACTATAAGAGAGGGGGGAATCGAGACTTGGGAGACCCGGCGGGAAGGGTGCCGGGTAATGATTATATTCCACGGGGCTTGTATAACGGCATCGGCCGGCCCGGCATGGGCAGGCGAGGCGGCGGAGGGACGGGCCTCCAGACAGCTGCAAGTGGCTTACCGGAATGGAACTGAAGCGAATCAGGAGCCTTCTGGAGAACGGGAACACCGAGTTCACTGCGACCTACATGGCGGTCTGTGACCTTCGGAACCTCGCGCGCTCGAGGCCCCGGGGCATCTGTCCCGGGACGGTGTCCGCCGTCGCCAGGCTTCTCGCGGGCGGCGAACACGCAACCCAGAAGCAGGCTTTCTTTCTGTACAGGGAGGCCGCCCGGGTGCTGACGTCCTTGATCGAAAACCCTCTCGTGAGTGAAAGAATCTGCTCGCTCGCTCTTTCGGCCCTGCGGACGACGGTGCGTGCAAGTTCGGGGCCGGTCCACAAGGCGGCGTCGGAGGCCATGGGATCTCTTCCTCTTCGGATCGAGGGGCCTGAAGTCGAAGAAGATTCGCGGTTCCGGTCTCATGGAATTCAACTGGCCGATTTGTTAAAGATACTGGAAATTCGGATCGGGAAGCGACCTTCCCGCGTGGGGAGGAGCCTTGTGGCTCCCGTATCGGGTGGTTCAGGCCTTCTCGTGATCAAGACCGTCTCAAGGCGGGAGGACATCGATTCGCTTCAAAAGGAAGCGGCCTGGATGGAATGCCTTGCCACAAAGGGTTGCTCAACCCGCATTCGCTTCGATATTCCCCGCCCGCTGCGGGTGGACGGGTACAGGGTTTTCCGCCTCGATGATGCCCCCTGCGACTGTTCGGGTTCGTTCCAGGCGCATCCGGCTTCCTTTGCCGTCGCCTTCCTGGCTCACAGGGATTACTTCTTCTATATCAATGGAACAGGCCTGTCTCATCGAGTGACGAAAGACTTCTTCAAAGAGGTCCTGTGCAGAAATGCGTGGCTCATGGGCCATCTCGCGTCTGCAGGTATCATCCATACAGCCCCCATTCCGCTCTTCCACAACAGGGTGCAAAGAGACAGAAGGTCGGATGGAGGCCTGTACGAATGGACTCGTGGAGGGAGGCTCGACAGGTGGCTTGAATCCTGTGCCTATCCCAACTTCGGACCGACCGGTCTGAGAGACTTCGAACATCTTGTCTCCTTGCGCGGTTCGGGACGCCGGCTCTACCAGTACATGGGAACCCAGGTGTTGAGCCTCCTGCTCGTGGTGGGCAGTTTCTTTCGAAACAAGGACCCGGTCAGAATCGGCTTCGACGCGGAAGGGCGACCCGTAGATGCTCGTGGTCTTTTCGACGAAGCCTTTCTCGCGGAACTCGTTGAATCTGTATTCCGGAACTACTACGGCGGATTCGTCGGCAGGACGCCTCCAGGCGATATACCCTTCGATTCGAACCGGCTCTCCGCCCGGATGATCGAAGAGATGGGTGTGGACCGGTACATGGAGGAGATCCTCAGGGTCGCGGACCAGAAGGAAATGACGGACACGCAATTTCGCCGATTCCTCGAAGACAGGGGGATTCCGCCGGAGGAAGCGGGTCGGGTCGAGAGAGGGGCAAAGGACATCACGGTTCTTACCGGACCCCACCTCGGAGGATTCAATGACCGGATCTCCCTGCCGGAAGTCATCGACTTCGCTGCAACGACAGCCGCCTGCTGCGTTGCGGACCGGTTTGCCGTTCAGAGAAGCCGGGGTTCGCAAAGCCACGCACGTTTGGAGTCCCACGAGGTCCCTGCTGTGGCTCTATCCTGACATGAGGATGCCAGGTGCAAGAAGGCGATCATCAAGGCACTCATCTGCCGATAGAAAGACCCGGGCCTGCGCGGCGCCACACCCCGGGTCGGTAAGATTATCGGGGGAAGGGGCGGCGGCTCTTTTCTGGAGCCGCCAGCCATTTGTCTAACCGGTATTGTTTCTCAATTTCGAGACCGGTTCTCAAGCGGGAGGTCAAGGCTGCTTTGAATTCGAAGCAAGGCACCTTCGAACCGCCTTCAGTCTCCTTCGCACAGGTCGACCTGCGGGTCGCAGTCGTAGTATTTGCCCATGGTAAGCAGATTCCTGTCGCCGAAGTTCTTGTACTCGACGTGGTCCATCACCTGGTTGATGATGAACAGGCCCATACCTCCCTCGGGCAGGTTTTCGAGGTCTTCCGGATCGTATTCGAGCTTGTGGCTTCCCTGAAGCCGCATGGGTCTGCCCGTGTCGGAGATTTCGAAACGCACGCCCTCGGGATTCAGCAGGATGTCCACTTCGACTTGATGGCCGGGCTGATTGCCGTACGCATGTTTGATGGCATTGTTCACAGCTTCCACAACACTTGTTCCTACCTGGTACGCCGTGACTGCCTTGAACGGCGCGTAGGAACAGATGGCTTCCACGGTCAGGCCTACGAGGAAGACATTGTTGAGGTTGCTGTCGATGGTCAGCCGTATGGAACTGGTCGTCTTGATGCGGGACATCCGATGACCTTTCCGAATCTATGATGAAAGTGCGGCCGTTGCTTCGCCCTGGTCCGTGAATATTCTGAACACGCGGTCCATCCTGGTCAGGCGGAAAAGGCTCATGACCGTCTCCTTGATCCCGCAGAGTACCAGGTCTCCGTTCCTTCCAATGGTCTTCAGGGCGGAGACGATGGCGCCGAGGCCGCTGCTGTCGATGAAATCCACCTCGGACAGGTCCAGGATAATGACGGTGTGTCCACTGCTTACAAAATCGGCCATCCTGGCCTTAAAATCTACTGCACTGTGAGCATCGAAACGCTTATCGAGGGGCTTTAAAACAAGTATTCCTCCGATCTTGTCTTCTTTAAGCTGCATTCCCGCCTCCTTTATTTACGACATTCTAAAAAAATTATACCTCGAAGTTGCATTCGCTGTCATGTTTGTTCCGACCTCTCCCTGGGAGGCCTGGCCCTGTCCGCTTTCCGGTTTTTTCTCCCTGACGGGACAGTTGCAGGAAAAGGCGCCGCTCGAACCACGAAAGAAATCCTTGGACTGCGTTCTGTGTTTCTTGTTCATGAGGTCGCGCAACGGAAGCGAAAAACGAAGTCATCATTCCTTTCGACCTGAAAAATCTCCTGCCGGAGGTTCTCCAATCCGTCCGGCACCTTTTTACACGCACAGGCTATACCTGCTTCAAATTCCAGATATCCCTCGCATACTCCATGATCGTACGGTCGCTCGAAAATTTGCCCATTCGCGCAACGTTGAGAATCGCCTTCCGGCTCCACAGGGATTTATTCAGGTAATCAGATTGAGCGGTTCGATGGGCTTCGATGTACGGAACCAGGTCGGCCAGGTGGAAGTATTCGTCGGATGGATCGAGAAGCCTGTCGTAGATCCATCGAAAGAGCCCCGGTTCGTGCGGACAGAACAGGTCGTCACGGAACGCATCCATGACTCGGCGGATTTCAGGGTACCTGTCGGAGTATTCCCGCGGGTTGTAGGAACGATCCGTGCGCATCCGTTGGACCTCGTCGGCCTTCAAACCGAAGATGTAGATATTGTCCCCGCCCACCTCTTCGAGTATCTCGATATTGGCTCCATCCATGGTTCCGATGGTGAGTGCACCGTTGATGGCGAACTTCATGTTGCCCGTACCCGATGCTTCCTTGCCCGCCGTGGAAATCTGTTCACTCAGGTCCGCCGCGGGGATGATTCGTTCGGCGAGTGAAACTCGGTAATCAGGAACAAAGACTACCCGGAGCAGGCCGTCCACCCGGGGATCATTGTTGATGACCTCCCCCAGGTTGTGGATGAGTTTGATCACCTGCTTGGCAGCCCAGTAACCCGGGGCGGCCTTGCCTGCAAGAATGAAGGTCTTGGGGACGGTGGGTTCCCTGCCGTCCTCCACCATGGACAGGTATTCGTGGACGATGTGCAGTGCGTTCAGCAACTGGCGCTTGTATTCGTGAATCCGCTTGGCCTGGATGTCGAACAGGGTGTCTGCCGATACGTCGACATGGGCGGTGCTGGAGATGATGCGCCCCAGTTTCACCTTGTTTTCCTGCTTGATTCGGAGGAATTCCTCCTGGAAGGCGGCGTCGTAGGCATGGGCTTCCAGTTCCCTGAGCCGGTCCAGGTTGGTGATCCAGGAGTCTCCGATGGCGTCGGTGATGAGCCGTGAAAGGGACGGATTGGCTTTCAGAAGCCACCGGCGCTGGGTGACTCCGTTCGTCTTGTTGTTGAATCGCTCCGGCCAGACGGCATAAAAGTCTGGAATCAGTGTGTTTTTGAGCAGTTCGGTGTGGAGCTTCGCGACTCCGTTGACGGAATGAGACCCCGCGATGGCCAGGTGAGCCATCCTCACCTGTTTCTGCTCCCCTTCCTCGATCAGTGACAGCCGTCTCATGCGATCCGTATCGCCGGGCCAGAGCTCGGCCACATGGCGCAAGAACCTGTAATTGATCTCATAAATGATCTGCATGTGGCGGGGGAGAACGTGTTCGAGCAGTCCGACGGGCCATTTCTCGAGGGCTTCCGGAAGCAGTGTGTGATTGGTATAAGCGAGGGTCCTGCGGGTAATTTCCCAGGAATTCTCCCAGGGAACATACATTTCGTCCACGAGTATACGCATCAGTTCGGCAACCGTCAGGGCGGGGTGAGTATCGTTCAGCTGAATGGCGACCTTGTCGGGGAAGTTTTCGAAGCTCGAGTGGCTTTTCTGGTATCTGCGCACGATGTCGCGCAGGGCGCAGGCAACGAGAAAGTATTCCTGTACGAGGCGAAGTTCCCTGCCTGCTTCGAAACTGTCGGCGGGATAGAGCACCTTGGAAACGGTTTCTGTTGCAATCTTTTGTTCGACGGCCTTGAAATAATCCCCTTCGTTGAAGATCTGCATGTCGAATTCCGCGGAAGGCCGAGCCGCGTACAGTCTCAGGCGGTTAACCGTCTTCCCTCCGTAGCCGGCTATGGGCATGTCGTACGGGACGCCCATTATGACCTTCCAGTCCAGCCACATAGGGTTGTAAAACCCGTTTCTGTCTTCGGCATGTTCGATTCTCCCATAGATGGGAACGATGCACGACTCGTCCGATCGTTCGATCTGCCAGGGAGTCCTTTCTGCAAGCCAGTTGTCGGGCTTTTCTCTCTGGTAGCCTCCGTCGATTTCCTGCTTGAAAAGCCCGTATTCGTAATTGATGCCGTATCCGAAACCGGGCAGCCCCATGGTGGCGAGGGAATCGAGGAAGCAGGCGGCGAGGCGTCCGAGGCCGCCGTTGCCCAGCGCCGCGTCCCGCTCCTCGTCCCGCACTTCCTCCAGGTCCACTCCCATTTCCATGAAAGCGTGTTTGCACGTATCGAAGATGCCGAGGTTGCACAGGTTGTTTCCAAGCGACCTTCCGATGAGAAATTCGATGGAAAGATAATAGAGCCGCTTCGCATCCGCCTGCCTGTAGGCCGTTACTGTCTCGAGCATTCTTTCGACGAGCCTGTCCCTCAGCGCCAGAGAAAGAGCGAGGTACATGTCGCGGTTGCCGTGAGTTCCCCACTGCTTTCCCAGAGAACACTTGAGATGGTGAACTATCGAATTCTGTAGAGCAGCCCTCGTGTCTTTGAGTCGTGACGCCTTTTCCCAAACCATTGGCCTGCCTTTGCGGTGGAATGTTGAACGATGGAAGAATCTATTTCCGGGAAGGTCCCTGCATCCTTGAGAAAGGTTGACGGGCAGGGCTCCTTCGTCTGTACGGAGCCGGGGATGTTCGGACAAAACGATGTGGATGCACGATCGGGCGGACTCGCGGGAGGCAGAAACATTCTCTCTCGGTTCGACCGATCCTGCCTTTCAGCCCATCTGCGTCTCTGATTACAGACAGCAGGAATATGAGGATGCCAATGTACCAGGACTCCTTCGGAAAATCAAATAGAAGCACAGGCAGGTTCTTGACGGGCTGCTCCATTAGAATGTACTCTGCCTACTCTTATCACAGGAATCGGACTGGGCTGACTGAAGATTGAAGAGGCTGGTCCGGGCGGCTTGTCCAACCCGCCAGGGCGGGGTCATATTCAACGAGTCAGCTTGTCTTGTGAATGGTGATCGATGTGGTGTATAATCGAACGGATGCGGCGTCCTGCCGGTTTCCGATCCGGGACGGTTTTCCATACGTGAAAGGAGTACCCTCATGGCCGATGCACCTGTGGCGACACTCCCCGTAAAGGCCGTAGCCGGAATCATCAGGATCTTCATTATGATTTTTGTCCTGGTTGGTTTCGGACTTTTTTCGGTCGGCATGATGACCGTGATGGAGGCCAGGTCGGCAGCCCACTGGCCTTCCGTTTCAGGGGAAATCGTAACATCCGTCCTGGAAACCAGGTCCTCTGACGGCAGAAAGACCCAGCAGGCCGTGATCGGCTATCGCTACACGGTCGCGGACAAGGAGTACATCGGCAGCAGGATCTACTTCGGGCATGACGTGGGAATCGGCCGTCCCGATGCGGGGACTCTCGTCAGGCAATATGCTGTGGGCACCGAGGTCCGCGTCTTTTATGACCCCACGGACCCTTCCAATTCCGTTCTCGAACCGGCTCCGGACGCAGCCCTGTTCGTCATGCCCGCCATCGGTTTTGTCTTCTTCATTGTCGGGGTCCTGGGTCTTCGCAGGGTCAAAGCGCTGGAGGCTGTGCTGGAAAAGGGCGCTCCCGGCAAGACTTCCGGTCCGGATGAACTGCCAGGGGAGCGGCAGGCCGACAGTGGGCGCGCAAGAAGACCCCGGGAGATTCGTGAAGAGGGCGGAGCACCCGAGTGGATGCCCTCGTCGGGCTCAACGGGTTTCCCCGATGTCGGAAAACGGAAAGGCGGTGAAGGATCTGAAGCTCATCCATCCTATCATGGCAGCCTGAATGTCCCGGAGCCGCTGGAAGGCACAGGCCCGGGTTTTGGGAAATCCGTCCGGTTCATCCTCTGGCTCGTGCTTGCCGCATTGTTGGTTCTTTACGTGATTCAGAAGGGGTGGTTCTGACAAGAATTCGAAACAGGCGTGGGCGGGAGGTCTGAAGAATGAAGCGAATGATCATGTGGAGTGCAGTGTTCGGGTTCTCTCTTGCCTGTCTTCTGTCGGTGTCCTTTGCCGACGAGGTTGTACACGGCACATACATCAACAAGTTGAGCAGCAAGGAGTACCTGACTCTCAATCCGGACGGCACTTTCTTTCTAAAACAAAGAAACAGGATCTCGGATCTTTCGACTCCGTTCATCTCCATCGAGGGTAAATATGACCTGAAGGGAGACGATCTGATCCTGAAGCTGCCCGACGGAGGAGAAGCAAAGGGCAAACTGCAGGGCAACGCCTTCGTGGACACTCAGGGTGTCCCGTGGTTGAAGGGTTCGGAGGGTCCTCTGTTCGACAGGGAGGTCAGGAAAAAAATCAGGCGGTAAGCCCGGCACCGAAGGGCGCTGTGGTACTGGACAGGAAGAGTTCCGTTTTCGATGGAAGAAACCGGATGCCGTTTTTTCGAGATTTGTGGAGATCCCCTGGATTCCCTTTCTTATTCGGTGCGAGTGAGCAGGAGGGCGTCGAGGGTCATACTGAGGATGATCCCCGGAAGAGGCCTCGAGGTGGTCGTCCCCGTCGGCTTTAATCACCGGCTCATTCCGGAAATTATCGCGCGGAAGCGGGAGTGGATCGTCAAGGCGGCAAGAAGGATGGGTATCTGGCCCGGTCCTGCTCGAGTTCCGGAAATCCTGCCGAAAGCCGTTCACCTCAAGGCGCTCAACAGGCTGCTGCAGGTCAGGTACCGGAACACAGGGATGAAAAGGGTGGATGATGTACGCGCCGGGGAATTGCACCTTGGACTCGATCCGGATGCTTCGGACAGGGAAGTCTGCAGAAAGGTGCTTCTGAACTGGCTCAAGCAGCAGGGAAAGGCTGAACTCATTCCCTGGCTTCACAGAACCAGCATCTCGACAGGCCTGCGTTTTCGAAAGGTGCAGATCCGAAGCCAGAAGAGCAGGTGGGGAAGCTGCTCCAGCAGGGGGACTATCACTCTAAACTGCAAGCTGCTCTTCCTTCCGCCTGAACTGGTGAGATATATTATGATTCACGAACTCTGCCACACCGTTCATATGAATCACTCCCGTGAATTCTGGTCCCTGGTTGGCAGCCTGGAACCCAGATTCAGGCTGCTGGACGCTGAAATGAGCAACGCATGGAGATGTCTTCCCGCCTGGGCAAGATAACCATTTCCCGGATGAATCCATGAACTTCATGATCGTTCTTATCGCAGCCGCTCTTGTGGGCATTGCCGTTTCATCGCTCGGGGTGATGCTCGTCGGCCGTTTTCGGTTCGATGCAAAAATCCGAAGGATCAAAACTGCACTGCGCAGCGAAAGCGGATCCGAGGAACGGTTTTCTTTCGAGATGCTGGATGGATTGCCTCCCGCGGCAAGCCGGTATCTCTCCCACACCATCCGGCCGGGAACCGTCCTGGCCCGGCGCGTGGAAATCGAGATGTCCGGGCAGTTCAGGCCGGGCGAAAAAGCGGATTGGGTGCCGTTCGAGGCCCAGCAGGTCCTTGCGGGATGCACGGGGTTCGTGTGGATCGCCAGGATGCGGGTCCGCAGATTCATGTTCCTATCCGGTGCGGATTCTTATTACCGGGGAGAAGGCAGAGTTCGATTCAGCCTGATGGGGATTGTTCCCGTGGCCGATGCGGCAGGACCGGATGTGGACAGGTCCGCTGCAGGCCGCCTTCTGATCGAATCCTGCCTCATCCCGACGGCTTTTCTGCCTCAGCGGGGCGCGCGGTGGAGGACCTCGGACGACAAACGCGCCAGGGTGAGTCTATCGGTGGACGGACATTCAGCGAATATCACCTTGAGGTTCAATGCGGGCGGGAGCCTCAAGGAAGCGGTCATGCGCAGGTACCATACCGGTAAAGACCACGAAGGTGAACTGGTGCCGTTCGGAGTCGCCGTCGAGGAAGAAAGAGAATTCAACGGGTATGTCATTCCGTCCCGCTTCCGTGTCGGATGGTGGTTCGGAACCGAAGACTATGATGAATTTCTGCGGGCCGAAATAAAGAGTGCCAGGTTCTATTAGGATACTCCTGGATTCTTGACCCCTCTTTTATAGTGATGCCGTCGTGTCGAAAAGGGATCATCCATGCCGATATCCAGCGATGTGTCCATGTTGCCGCGCGGCGTTTTCAATCGTGTCGGCTTTCGGGCGTTGGAGTGTCAGGCCGGTACCCGATCAGGGAAAAGGAGGCGGCCTGAAGTCACCTCGTTTTCAGGATGAAGGAGACAACGGTGAAAAAGATTGCCGAATGTTCCAGTTTTGCAGTGGTGATCGTATTGGCCTTATTCGTGGCCGGCTGTGCCACTACGGGGCCTGGTGGCGCACCATCCGGGCCTGTCGTGGAAGGCAGACCGGTGGAGAGTCCCACCTATTTCAGCCTGGGACCGGATGACCAGACCTATGTGCTGATGGTGGAAGACCGGACGCCTCTCGGGATCTTCGACCTTCCCATGGTGCGGGACGTTCTTTACACGAAAGGATATGACGAGGTCCGGAGGCAGAGGGACGCAGACTTTACGGTGAATGTACTCCTTGTCCCGGGGATTCGGGATAATCCCGACGTCAGGGCTGGTCAGGCTCTTGGAGGTGCCCTGATCGGAGCCGCAATGGGTGCGATTATCGGAGGGACTGTTGGAGATCCGGGGCCGGGAGCGGCCATTGGAGCCGCCAGCGGCGGGGCGCTGGGGCTTGTGGCTCCGGCATCGGATGCCGTAGTGAGAATCGAACTGACGTTTGTCAGCTTCGACGGGATTCAGATTGGCCGGGGAGCGAAAACGGTCACCGTAAGCGGTATTCCTCCCTACCAGGTGGTTCAGGTCATCGACAATGAAGTATCTGGAATGCTGCAGGCATTGCCGCCCAGGTAGATGACGGCCGTTTTGCGGCGAATCCCGGCAACGATTTGAAACGCAGAGGCAGGTCAAGAGAGATGAAGTCCTGGAGAGTGCTCTTTCCCGGAAAGCCCTGGAGGACCAGCGGTATGCTTCCCTGGTATGCCGCACTGGTCGCCGGGTTGTGTGTTTCGGCCTTCGCGGGCATGATGCATGCCGGGGAGCCGGAGAAATTGATTTCCGCAGGCTGGGGGCGGGGTGCCGGGAAATTCGGTATTGTCGACATGCCGGCAGTGGAAAGAGAAGGGCCGGTCAGCTTCACCGTCGATGAAAAGGGCTTTGTCTATATCCTGGACGCCGTAAAAAGCGATGTCAAGATATTCCGCTCCGACGGATCGTTTGCCGGCAGAATTCAAAAGAACATACCGGGCTACTCCCTTGCTGCAATGAAGGGCGACCTGCTTGTCCTCAATGGAGACTCCGTTTACAGGTATTCCGTTTCGGGAAGGCTGCTGGAAACCTATCCGCTTTCCGCGGAACTGGAACTGGAAGAAGGATACGGCCAGTGGATCAGGGTGGATGATCTCGGCAATGTCTATGTCAAAGGGGTGACGGCGACATACCAGGTATGCCGCCTCGCCGACGGCAGGATTACAGGGCTTTCTTCCGACGAGCAGGTGCGCAGCGGGAGAAGGGGGACTCCCGGCCGGTCCGGGGACCGGTGGTACGTGTTCAAAAAGAAAAGCAAGCGGCACATGGATCTTGTGATAACCGACCATTCCGGCAGGGAACTGGGGACGGTTCCGATCGAGAGTCGGGACGCGATTGTGGCCGCGGCTCTCGTGGGGGAGGATGCTCGAGGGGGCATCCATGTCGAGTTGAATAGAGTCACCGGGGAAGACGATGTCCATCTGGATGTGCGAAGGTACTCCCCACATGGCGAACTGCTGTCGTCGATGGAAATTACCGACTCTTCCTATACAACGGTTTATAAGAAACTCGAAGTCGACCGGGAAGGGAACGTCTACCAGCTCATCACTTCACAACACGGGGTCGAAGTGGTCAAATGGAATCTCCGGTGAGGCGGGGGAATTCTTTTGTGCGAAGGCTGGCCCTCTTCATCCTGCCTGCGGCGATGCTGATATGCCTGCCGGCTGCCGATGCGGGGACCATGACGAGGGAAGACGTGTTGGCTGTCGCCTCCCGCTATGCCCGGCACGCGTGGACCTGTTCCAGGGGGAATTCTCACCGGCTCTACAACGACCTGCGTTCCGGAAAGCGGTATCGAGGAGTCTCCTACAACATGGGTGGATTTGATTCCCTCAATGATTTCGAGCGAAAAACCAGGAGAGGCATCATTGCAGGAAATTCAAAAAGACGATGCGGACGGAGTCTTTGCATCCGCAGGAATCTTGCAGGCCTGGACTGTTCGGGATTCATGTCCCGGTGTTTTGGAATACCCAGGCATACCACGAGGACCCTGCCCCAGATTTCCGCGGTGGTTCGCAGAGTGGACCTGGAGCCGGGAGATATACTGAATGCCGAAGGTTACCATGCCATGCTGTTTGACAGATTCGACGATGAAGGCCAGATTTGGGTTTACGAATCGGTGGTCCGGCTGAGGCGCAGTGGTTCGCCGCCTGCCGGTGTGGCCCACCGGGCCGTGGACTGGGACAGAAGATACACTGCCCGGCGGCTGTATCACTTCATCCACAAGGGGGAAAGGGTCAGCACCGTTAGAAGCACCGCAGTAAGAGTGGAACCCGGAGGAAGACTGAAGAAATCCGTGTCCGCCCGTTCCTCCGGTATGATCATCGACGGCCCGAGATTCAGCGGGGCGGGTGGAACCGGGTCCGTTCCAAGGGAAGTCTGGTTCAAGATCGACTACGACGATGGAACACAAGGCTGGTCTCCCGTAAGGTACCTGGTTCTGACCGGGGGCAGGGAGTAGCGGGTGAATGATCTCCTGTCCTGACGATGTTCCTGGAGTCGGATGTACGTTCAAATCGAGGAGGATTCCAATGGCGACATTCAGATGCAGCAAGTGCGGATTCGAGAAAGACGGTCGATGCAAGCCTCAGAAGTGCCCTCAGTGCGGAGAAAAGAAGACGTTCGAAAAAGCCGAAAAATAGCCGGAATCAATCATGGACCGTGAAAAAAATTAATGCAACTGATCCGGAATGACGATCCCTTAGGCAATACCTTTCATCCTCCACCTGACAGTGCGCCTGACTGGAATTTCTGTCGGGCGCACTGTCAAAATTCCTCCTGAGGAGACCGCTCCTGTCTTATGTCTGACAAGGTTTGTCATCGCCGTCAGTAAGGGATTATTATTCAAAGGTAATAAATCCATTTCGGATGTGGCGATCCGGTGCGGTATCCTCTCGGATGTTCGTTGCGATCTTCTGCTTCAGCCGGAAAGCCTGCTGTTGGAAAGGAATTGACAGGGTCAGTTAAATACATCATATTTTTGATCTAACTTGTATCATTTCCAACAGCCTCAGTTTCAGCTTCGAGGAATTACGGGCCGTGTGCGGGGGCACCGTATTCGATCGGGATGATGCGGACCGGTCCGAAGACATGTGTGTCGAATGAATCAAGCAGGGAGGAATTCCACCGGCACGTCTGCTGTTCGGCGATGCGGGCGGGCAGTCTTTGAAGGCAAAGATCCTTCAGGATGCATGTCGGTCCGGACAGGATGGGGATACCTGTGGCGGATCACCGTTTATTGGCGGGCGGCAGTGGCTGTGGAGAAATCGTGTTCCGGTTTGATGCGGTCAGAGACTGTGTCCGAGAGGAACGGTGCGGCTGTGAGTGGCGAACGACAACGAAACGGAAGGCCTGGGAACGGGGAAGATGCAGGTGACAGCCGTCCGGAGCGGCAGGGATCTTCTGTGGAATCCCGCGGCAGTCCTGTCCGGAAACCTCAATCCGAGCTCCTTGAGCAGTTGTATACCAAGTATGCCAGGGGCGGGTCGAGAGTCGCAAGGATTCGGGGTGTCGCGTATTTTCTATTCAAGAAGTACGGGTGGATCGTCGTTACGGAATCCGCCTATTTCATCAAGAGGGTACTCGACATCTGTGTTTCTTTGGTGATGCTCGTTCTCCTCGCCCCCCTTTTCCTCGTCACTGCCCTGGCCATCAAGATCGAAAGCCCCGGTCCCGTCTTCTACCTGCAGACTCGAGTGGGAAAATGGGGAAAGCTCTTTACGCTCTACAAGTTCAGATCCATGATTGTGGATGCGGATGTCCTGAAGGAGACGCTTGCTGATCGCAACGAAGCGGGAGGGGTGATCTTCAAGATAAAGAAAGACCCTCGAGTCACCCGGGTCGGCCGTTTCATACGAAAGTTCTCCATAGATGAACTTCCGCAGCTCTACAACGTGCTCAAGGGCGACATGTCCCTGGTAGGTCCCCGCCCCCCCGTGCCCAGTGAAGTCGATGAATACGAGTATGCGGATCGCAGGCGTCTGGACGCCATACCCGGCATCACGTGCATCTGGCAGGTCAGCGGGCGCAGCGAAATCGACTTCAAGGGGCAGGTGAGGCTCGATGTGCAGTACATTGAAAACCAGTCCTTCTGGAATGACATCAAGATTCTTCTCAAGACGATACCCGCAGTGCTTCTCGGAAAAGGAGCGTATTGAAGCCGGTCGTTGAACCGGATTCATCGATTTTCTATGAAAGCCGTCATACTGCCCTCAGCCGACACGGAATCCCTGGCTCCCTTGACGACATGGGTGCCCGAGTTCCTCCTTCCGATTGCCAACAAACCCATCGTTGAACATCTCGTCGAACTTCTGGCAAGGCACGGGATCAGGGATATCATCATGGTTCTCAAGCACATGCCTTACGAAACGGAGGAATATTTCGGGGACGGTTCGAGATGGGGGGTGAGGTTCTCTTATTCGTTGCAGGGGAGCTACGAAGGGCCGGCGGATTCGCTGAGGCGCATCGAGACGATGCTGGGCGAGGTCTTTATGTGCCTTCCCGCAGACATGGTCACAGACTTGGACATATCCAACTTTGTGGATGCCCACTGTAGAAATTTCGGAGATGTTACCATTGCAGAAACGGCGGCAGAGGGAGGTCCTCCCGCTGTACGCGCCGTCGAGGGCGAGGATTTGGAACGGATGGGCACCCTGCCGTTCATACTCAACCGCAATGCTCTTTCCCTTCTTGCCAGGGACGGATATTCGACGGACTTCGCTCACGTTTTCAACCCCCTGATCAATGAAGACGTGTCCGTGAATGTTTACCACGCTCTCTTCAGCCTTCTAAGAATCCGCAACCCCGCGGACTATGTCCACGTGCAGGCCAAAGCCCTGAACGGCGGCTTCAACGGTATGCTCATCCCGGGGCGTGCATTGCAAAGGGGGGTCCTTGTGGGAAGGCGCAGCAGGGTGCATCCTGGAGCCTCATTCGATCCACCGGTGCTGATCGGAAGCCACTGCAGGGTGGGGGCCGGGTCCGTGTTGGGGCCGGGAACAGTGATCAGTGACCATGTCATCCTCGACGAAAACGTCTCCATCCACAGGTCCGTGGTACTCGGGCATACCTTCGTGGGCTCGAACATCGAAATCAGGGATTCCATCGTCATGGGCAACTGGGTGTTTCGGGTTCCGGATTCCCTGAGTGTCTACCTCGGCGACGAATTGATCCTTGGAGACCTCAGCAAAAGATCACTGGCAAAAAAGGGGGAGTTTCTTTTCAACCGCATCCTGGCTTCCCTGTTCTTCCTCATTTCTTTGCCGGTTCTTGTGATCCTTTGTCTCTATCATTTCGCTTTTCCTTCCAGGAAGTTCCTGGTTTCCGAAAGACGGTACGGCCGACACAAGCGCGAGGATCTGAGCGGAGTGGCACGGCCGCAGCCTTTTCGCTTCTTCTTTTTCAGGAGTCGCAGCCGCCTGATCAGGAAACTCCCCGGTCTTATCAACGTCATCCGGGGAGATCTTCACCTCGTGGGCGTTTCACCTCTCACCGAGGAGGAATACCACGACCTCCCCGATATATGGAGAACCGCCAGGATCGGCGCGCCTGCAGGCCTGTTTCACCTGTGGGAGGCCGAGGGAGGCAGGGATCCGGAGTGGGAGGAAAGGATGATTTCCGAAAACTATTATGCCGCAACGCACACCTTCCGGGGTGATCTCAAGATTTTGTTGAAATCTCTCCTCAGGTTTCTATGAAAGATCTCCAGGAACCAGGAACTTCGGATGCCTGTCGGTCTCTGCAGGTCGAGGGTACCTGCAGATATGGGATGCGGAGGATCCCGAGTATGAAGGAGGAAGGAATAACGGAGTCGACAGGTCTGGTTTCCGTTCCGGGGGGCAGGATCTGGTACCGCGTGATGGGGGAAGACAGGACGGGCATCCCGCTGCTGGCCCTGCACGGAGGCCCGGGTGCTGCGCACTTCTATCTCCAGACTCTCGGCGCCCTGGCCGACGAACGCCCCGTGATCTTTTATGATCAGCTGGGCTGCGGCAATTCCGATCGCCCCGACGATCTTTCTCTGTGGACCGTGCAGAGATTCGTGGAGGAACTCGACGGGGTGCGGCAGGCTTTGAACCTCGGGAGAGTCCACATCTTCGGGCAGTCGTGGGGAACCATGCTTGCAGTGGATTACCTGCTCACCCTCAGACCCCGCGGCGTCGCAAGCCTCGTGCTGGCCGGCCCGTGCCTGAGTGTTTCCCGCTTCATCGCTGACCAGAGAGCTTATATCCAGGATTTCCCGGAAAAAATCAGAAGAGCGGTTGAGGTCGCGGAGGCCAGAAAAGAATTCGATTCCGCGGAATACCAGGAAGCCATGATGGCCTTTTACCGGCGCCACGTGTGCCGACTCGACCCCTGGCCGGACTGTCTCCAGCAGACCGTGGAAGGCTTGAACCAGGCGGTCTATCGACACATGTGGGGTCCGAGTGAGTTCACGGTGACCGGCGTGTTGAGAGACTATGAACGGGTCGGTCGTCTGCGGGAAATCAACATCCCCGTCCTCTTTACGTGTGGAAGGTACGACGAGGCCTCTCCCGCCACAACCGCGTATTACAGTGCCGAACTCCCCGGGTCTGAACTCGCCGTGATTGAAGACTCTTCGCACGAACATCACCTCGAGAAGCCGGAACAGTTCGTGGCTGTTGTGCGCGATTTCCTTCACCGATGTGAATGAACCTCATCGAGTTGTATTCATGGCCGCAATCAGCTGAGCGAAATCAAGGGGGAAGCATGAAGGTAGACAACCTGCTGTTTCTTGCCGTTCTCCTCGCGGTTACCTGTGGAGGTGTTGCCGAATCGGGGTCTGCCGACTATCCTGCGGATTTCCAATTCGTCGAGGTTCCCGACCCGATGTCCGCGGACAATCCCATCCACCACCTGGTACACAGACCCGTCCCGAAACCCGGAGAGAAGTACAGGGATTTGTGCTTCGGTACGGTTGTCTCCAGGGTTACGAGAAAACTCGGCATGAGGCATGAATACTCCCGTTTCGATCCGTTCAATCTCGACCAGTCCATGGTCGTATTGACCTGGAAAGACTCGTTTCGCTACCGGGTCTATCGGACCAAGTACTCCCCCTATAACGCCGCCGGCGGAATGCTGTTCGATCTGAAAGACCTTCAGGAACCCAGGTGGGACCCTGAGCGGCGGCATGTGCTCCGGGGTTTTCGAGGGCTGAAGATTGTCTCCGTCAACGTCAAGACCGGCCGGGAAAAAGTCTTAAAGGATTTCAAGCGGGATCCGGTCATCGGTCCCCTTCTTGCCGCCGAACCGGATATCGACCGCGTCGGGACCAACCGGGAGGGGGAGTCTTCCCTGGACCTTAGATACTGGGCCCTCTGTCTCCACGGCACCAGCGAGGAGGGGAGGATGAGATACATCTTCACCTGGGATAAGGCTGAAGACCGTGTGCTTGGCACCCGTCGGCTTTCGGTCGAGGAAGCGGCCCTGATCGACTGGGTCGGGATGTCCCCCTCGGGTGAGTGGGTCCTCATCTGCGGCCGCAGAACCCCCTGGAATCTGAAACTCCACGGGCTGAACATGGCGGACAGGAACCTCCAATCCTTTCACCGGCTCACACACCGCAACGGACATTCCGATGTCGCTTTTGACATTCACGGAAATGAAGTCATCGTCATGAACAATACACACACCAATTTCGTGGACATGATCCCGCTCAGCAAAGAATCCAGGCCTGTAACGAAGATGGATGACTATGAAAACAACGCCGTCAGGCCCCTGGTGAAACTCGTGGGCTCAACGAGGTTCATCCATGTATCGTGCAACTATCCGGGTTATTGTGTTCTTTCTTCCTATGGCATGAAGGATCAACCCAAGGAAAAGAACTGGCTGGACCGGTCCATAGTGCTGGTGAAGCTCGATCCGTCCAGGCCCGTTGCCCGTTACCTGGCCAAGGTCTACAATCTTCGGGGGGCTTCAAGAGAGGAGACGCGGGCAGCCATGAGCGGCGACGGGAGGAAGGTGATCTGGGCGGAGAACTGGGGCCGCAACGTGGGAGAGGAAAAGACGTTCGTCATGCAGCTCGATATGCCCGCGAACTGGGAGCAGTTCCTGGATTTGCCGCGGGGGGAAAGCGCGGCGCCGAACATGGTTTCCCATTGAACCGATGTGTCGCAGTGTGGTCCAGTCCGGCAAAACCGGTCAAGCAAGAGGGCCGCGGCAGGTCTGCTGGAGAGCCTCAGCGCCGTGCGGACTGTTCATCAGGATCCAGATGTTGAACTGCGTCCGCTGCTGCCACTTTCCAGGATCTTGTCAAGGTGTGGGGCGTTCGCTGGCCTTGGAGGAAACCTGGAAACATGCCTTGTGCCCGGAGTTCACCCGGATCCTTGCGTTTCGAAGGTGATTCCTCGAATCGCGGTATCTCGGGCCATCTTGAAGGTGGTAGAAAATTCCATGACGATCCTGCCGTCTTCATTGTAAAGAGTGGCTTCGCCCTTGAGCAGTCTGCCTTCCCTCTCTGCCAGCCGTGCCTTTGCAGTCACGGTTCCCTTCGTAACGGGGGACAGGAATCTCGATTCCATTTGAATCGTGGCGAAATGGGACTGGGCCGGTATCCGTGTCTTGATGGCCATGACCACTGCGGTATCGGCCAGGGCCACGAGGGCTCCGCCATGCATCAGGCCTCCCCCCTGGGCATACTCCATGAAAAAGGGCATCTTCAACTCGGCCTGCCCGTCCGAAGCTTCGACAATTTCGATGTTCAGCAGGCGCTCGAAGGGAGCACAGCTGATCCAGCCCTTCATCTTGAATCGGTGCGGCCCGGTGGACCGGCCCCGAGTGTTCTTTTCGCTCTCCTGCATCGAATGGCTGCCCGTTGATCCAGGTTATTGAATGATTCGAAAACAAATCGACAATATTTTATTATACAATGCCTGTAAAGTATTGCACAAGACGGGCATGGTGAACCAGAGAAAGATGGCAAAAGAAAAGACAACGCCCGAGGCGGGAAAGGCACTTCCTTTGCTTGCCTTCCTATGTCGGAGGCGTTAAACTGCCAGACTTTAAGAGCAGAATTGGATATCATCAGGTTGCCTGTCAATGGGTCTTTCTTGCGACGAAAGCGGCTATGGACGGCTCCTGAGCAGTGCTGTACGTGTGATTCGAAAACCAAGTGAGAGAAAAGGAGCCGTAAGATGGCGGAAGGTCGTGTCAAGTGGTTTAATGCGAGCAAGGGTTTTGGATTCATCGAGGTTGAAGGCGGAAGGGATGTGTTTGTTCATCACTCGGCCATCGAGGGCACGGGCTTCAAGACCCTTGACGAAGGTGATCGGGTCAGTTTTGAAGTGGAACAGGGCCCCAAGGGACCTTCCGCTACCAGGGTGAAGAAGCTGTAGCTCTCCAGCCCCCTGCATTTCCATCAATGACATGAAGCCGAAGATCGATCTTCGGCTTTTCGCGTCCTTGGACGGCGTACCGCAAGCGGGATACGGAATTGGGCTCCCGAGAAGTCAATTTATCGTATGAAGGGCATGAACCTCACTGCAGACGCGGAATCACGGTTCTGACTTCTGATGAGATGAAAAGAGGCGACATCCGCATGAAAATCCTCTGCATGCGCGTGAACCGGACCTGCTGGCAGGTCGAGAAGATCCGGAAAGTCATGCAGGTCATCTGCCACATGCTCAACAACGGCTACCAGGTGTTTGCCGTCGGCTGGATTCAGCCGGACGGTACCTCGATCTTTTCCGGTCCGCAACATTGTCATTCCCACCACATCGTCATTCCCACCACATCGTCATTCCCGCAACAACGTCATTCCCGCGAACGGGAATCCAGAAAAGGTAACCTCTTTTCCCAGGTGGTTTATTCCTGGCAACAGAGATGGACAAGAGAGCTGACTCGACAGTGGCGACTGCGGCTGAAGGTGAACCGAACCAGGAGAACCCTGGCCATGTCGGCAGGTTTCTCCTTCAGGTGTCCGGTGTTCCGTCGGATTCACACGGGCATTGGGACGCAGGATCTGCAGATCACCCACCTGCCTCCTGGATTTCTCGCTCTCGATCTTGGGATCCACAATATCCTGGAACTTTTCATGACTCTGGATTACAAGAAGGCAGATTCGGCGCAGGAGGAGGCCTGTTCGGCAGGTTTCGGCCGGACGATGCGATACCGGGTCGTCTGGGGTAAACAGCGTGCCGGGCAGGGCGGACTTCCCACCCGCCGGTGGAATACACTCCAGACCAGAGAACCCTCGAAAGGATCCCAGTGAAAGCCATCAGTGTAAAGCAGCCGTTTGCGTTTCTCATTTCCACGGGCAGCCAGGCCATCGAAGTCAGGTCATGGAGCACTCCCTACCGGGGGGATCTGGTCGTCTGTGCTTCGAGTCAGCCCGCTCTTCACAGGAGGGAAATGAAAGAGATCGAAGATGACTGGGGATTCACGTTTCTCTACGGTCAGGCGCTCTGTGTCGTCCGGTTGGCTGATGTGAGGCGCATGAGAAAGGGGGACGAGGCGCTTGCCGGCATGGTGGAAATCGATCCCGAGGCCTATTCGTGGGTCCTCGAGGACATTCGCCCGATCGTTCCATTTCCGCTGAAGGGGAAGAGGGGATTATTCGATGTGGATGATACTCTCATCCACTTGCCTCCTTTCAAACTGGACGACCCTGTGGTCATACGAACCGAAGCCGTGGATGAAGATTTCGGCTTCGATTTCAACGGATGCCAGGGGAGAGTGGTCCTGATAGATCCCACTGAAGCGGGCGATTTCATCCTCAACGTCGCCCTGGACAGCATTTCTTTGGAAAGCATACCCGCTTCGATCATCAAACGATGTGAACAGGAAGGATACGACTGGACGGCAATCGATCTTCATCCCGGGCAGGTTCGATTGTGTGAACCGAGGGATACCTGGCAGGATGTCATCAGGACGATCGAAACGATTGTCAGGAGCAACCCGGAGATATTCGGAGAAGTCCCGTCGGAAGAAGACTGAGACATGCGGCGCGCGCCGGCTCAGCCCGCAGGTGCGATGCCCTTCCTCTGCGGATGAAGGAAGCGCCATTTCCCGTCCGATTTCCGGGAAACAGCCGGGGAGAAGGCCCGCGGCACAAGATCGCTGCCCAGGCGGCCTTCCCGCCGGCGTGAAGGGGCCTCGTCCCGGGCTGCGACCTGCAGCGGTTCGAAGCGGGCGAGTCGTCCTGCAACGGTTGGTCGGTGGCTCTATCTAGTGTCCGCTGGAATGGCAGGAGCAATTTGCGCAATTGCCGTTTCCACCGCAACAGCGCTTTCGGGGTTGGCTGAGAACTCGGCTGCCGTCCGGCGCTATGGCCATTCCCTTCGCCCCCTTGAACACCAGGTCTGCCGGAGAAACCACCGGCGACGACTCGATCATGGTCTTAAAGATTCGGATGCTGCCGGGGTCATGTGTACTCAGGTCGCTTGTGTCGATAAACACGAATCCCCGTCTTTCGTACTTCTCGTGAATCAGTTCCAGGAGTTCCCGCACGGCTTCGTTATCCGGGTTACCCCTCGGGCGAACGTGCAGATTGCCCCTGCTTTTCCTGTACTCAATCTTGAACTGGTCGGTGTTCATAGCGAGTCAACCATCCATTCTGCGTTAGAGTGTTTCGGCAAATCAGAGGCCTGTTGTGAGCAGTTGTCCGGCCTGGTAGACGGACATGCTCAGGGCAAAGGAAAAGATCGTGTTGAACCCGATGGAAAAAAAGGCCCCATTTCCAACTCCGGTTTCCCTGATGATGCACACCACCGTGACGAAACAGGGTGCATAGAAGATGCTGAAAACGATCAGCGAGAAAGCCACAATGGGGTTCCAGAGGGGATCGGAATTCATGCGCTCGGTCAGGGACCCGGTTTCCTCCGGGTCCACCTCCCCGATGGAAAGGGCGGTGCCGAGAGTGGAGACGATCACCTCCATTGCAGCAAAGCCACCGACAAAAGAGCTACGTTGATCCTTCAGTCGAATCCGCAGAGCCTGCTCACGGGCTCGAGACTCCGCCCGATCTGTCCAGCCAGACTCGATCTGAGAGCCAGCTGTGCTTCCTGGCCATCCACTTCCTTCAGCCTGGCCCTCATGCCTCGGATTGCCTCGGGCTCCTCCTCTTCCGGGTCGGCCTGCAGGATCGCCTGGCGTTCCAGGGGCAGCTCCGACACTATGGCGTTGCGCCGGGATTCGAACGTCTGTTTCACCTCGTCGGGAAGCCCGGGAAAGGTCATCATGGCCCACAGAATAATGGAGATGAAGAGAATAATGGTTCCAGCCTTTTTGAGATACAACCAGAGTCGCTCCCATGTGTGAATGAACAGTCCTTTGAAAGTGGGCAGGCGGTAGGGAGGCAGTTCCAGCAGGAAAGGGGTGCCGGGCCCTCTGAGAATCGTACCTCGAAGTGCCCTTGCCACAATCATTGCTCCTCCCCAGGAAATGATGGAGATCAAGAACATCATCCACGCCTGGTTGCCCGGAAAGAATGCTCCGACAAGCAGCGCGAAAACCGGCAGCTTGGCTCCGCAGTTCATAAACGGCAGGCTGAGAATGGTGGCGATCCTCTCCCGGGAACTGCTCAGGATCCGGGATGCCATGACTCCCGGGACCGCACAACCGCCTGCTATGCCGCCCGAAATGATGAAAGGCATGAAGGAATTGCCGTGCAGGCCGAAAAACCGGAAGACACGATCGAGCATGTAGGCTGCGCGGGCCAGGTAACCTGTGTCCTCGAGAAACGTGATGGCCAGGAACATGAATGCGATGATCGGGACGAAGCCGAGTACACCTCCCACACCATCGATGATGCCCGAAACGACCAGGGACTGGATCATGCCCCCGGAAATGGTGGATGTCGCCAATTCTCCCAGTGCCTTTATGCCGGATTCAAACCAGTCGACAGGATATTCGCTCAGGCTGAATGTAAAGGCATACATTCCATAGATGATCGCCAGCAGAAGAATAGGGCCGAAGAATCGGTTGGTGAACACCTTGTCCAGCCGGTTTGAAAGGCCGAGCCTCTCTTCGGTGTCGTTTCGCCGAACGATCCCTTCTCTCAGGAGTGCCCGGACGAATCCATAGCGGTAGTCCGCAATCAATGCCTCAGGGTAGGTGTTCAGCGTCGACTTGAGATGCATTGTCAGCTTGTCGACCTGTTGGATGAGCCGGTTGGACAGCTCTCTGTTTTGCTGATAAGGCGCCTCCAGTACGGCTTGATCTCCTTCCAGTATTTTGTGCGCGGTCCAGCGCGGAGGATAGAAGCATACAAGAAGTCCGGCGGTTCGAATGGCGTCTTCTATGGCATCGAGCACCGAGTCCATAAGAAAGCCTCAAGGGCTGCCATGGCTGTTCTTCTTCAGCAGTCGCCGCTGGGGTTCGAGCCAGTTCATCCGTGCCCTTGCCCGTTCGTGCCACTGTCGGTACAACAGGAATCTCAAGACGCCTGCCCAGTTCCTCCGCATCGATCTCGATGCCTCGCGCCTCGGCTTCATCTACCATGTTCAAAGCGATAACCGTCGGTATCCCCAGTTCAAGAAGCTGAACGGTGAGGTACAGATTCCTCTCCAGGTTGGAGGCGTCGACGATGTTGATGACCACCGCCGGGCGGTTGGAAACAAGGAATTCGCGGGCCACTCGCTCGTCAAGGGAGTAGGCAGTGAGCGAGTAGACGCCGGGGAGATCTACCAGGCTGAGTTTATGTCCGTTGCGTTGATATGCCCCAACCTTCTTTTCCACCGTCACGCCGGGATAATTGCCCACGTGGTGGTGGGCCCCGGTGATCGCATTGAAAAGGGTCGTCTTTCCGCAATTGGGATTGCCTGCCAGGGCAATGAGAGATTCTTGCCGCATCAGTCGTCGACGTCCTCCACGGTAATGTAATCCGCCTCGTTGTTTCGCAAGGTCAGGGTGAAATCTTTGAGCAGAACAGCCACGGGGTCCTTGAGGGGTGCTCTGCCTTGGATCTCCACGGATGTCCCCGGCACCAGTCCCATGTCACGGATTCTGCGACCGAGTTCTCCATGAGCCGAAACCTGGTGGATGATTCCCTTCTGTCCAGAAGCCATGTGTCGCAAAAGCACCTTGGACATAGACAACTCCTTTCTGATGGATTGTTGAGTCGAGAGAGACATGTGGGGTTACGACTTCTGACTCGGGCGGCAAACGCTTTGCCGCCCGATACCTGCCGCCTGTCGAAGACGTGTGTTTTCACAGCCCTCGCTTATGTACAGGAAATCCCGGGGGCGGGAAAACATCGACTCCTGATTGCCCACCGCAGCGGGTCCACTCATTAATCCATCCGGTTAAAAGGTGAAGTCCCGGCCGGTAACAAACCCGGAAGGATTCGGTGCGCCGGGGACATAAAGTCTGCCATGATTTGAAGCAGGCTGCGTCAGGCATGTCAGCGTCCTCTCCTGTTGTGGTCGGGGTTCTTGAAGCCAGGCTTGTGCCGGCCTGGATCCGGCACAAGCCGTCAGGGTATGGCTGGATGTGATAGTGGATTGAAAATGGAAAGTCAAAGAAAAATTATGGGATCCACATAAAGTTGTAGTTTGACAATAGAGTTTGCTATATAAAACTTTCCGTGATATGAGGGTTCCAAAGGCATGCTGCTGGCAGACAACATGAAGATGCCCTGACAGGGGGATCGAATCCCAGAGACCTGTTGATCTCTTCCCGCGGTTTTGACGGGTGTGCGCAGTGGCACTGCACTCGATGAGGAAAGAAGGTCGTGGGTTGGCTCCCTTTCCTGTGATGCGGGGCGGTAGACATCATAGGTTGGGCGAGTGATAACGGGAGGAGCCGGCTCCATGAAGGACCATGTTGTTATGAAATCCCCACAATGCGGAGCTTCATTCCCGGATTTGTCATCACGCCGCAGATTCTGGGAGATCGATTCTTACTTCAAGTGTCCGTTGGTCGGCATGTGTCTGACTCCCGCCGAACAAAGGCAGTTGCTCAAGAAGACGGGCATTTCATTCAAGCGCAAGAGTGCGTTTGAAATCCATGAGATCCTGGTTGCCGGCTCTGAAAATGAAAACCTTCTTTCCCGCCGGGTGGACAATTTCCTCAGCGGCAAGTTCAGCAGGGAGGCAGTGGAGCTCTGGAATCTGGCCGAGAATGGTTTTCTCATGCAATGGCGGTCCCGCTTCAGAACCGCGGACGCAAAGGGGGCTTTCTGGGTGGCGGCGACAAGGCCCGACTTGTCCACGGAGGCCAGAAGGGAGATCTTTGGCGATGTTCACATGGAGATGCACAACACGGGTGACCAGATCGCGAAACTGAAGCGGTTGCTGGACCATGAACAGGCCATGCGGCACAGGGCGGATGAAAGACACAGAAGAGAGACAGCGTGCAGGAAGGGCCTGGAGAAGGAACAGGCGGATCTGAGGCAGAGTCTCAGGGAACTCAACAACAGGCTGGCCTTTATGGAAAGGGAAAAGGTGGCTTTAAGTCATGAGATCATGAAACTGAGAGGCGGAGCAGTTGAAATTCTGGAGCAGGAAAACAACGGGCTCCGGGCGGACATTGACGTGCTGTCGGCAAAAGTGAATGACTATGCACATAGGTTGACTGTCCTTCAGAAGGAAAATCAGCGGCTGCTGGAAGACTGGGGCAGGCAATGTGAGTTGAGCGCACACATCAGCGATGAGTTGGAGGTTGTCCTCCACCAGTGCCTGGATATGAACGAATGCCGCGAGAGTTGTCCATCCTTCGACCTTTGCCGAAAAAGGGTCCTGATTGTTGGAGGTGTCACCAGGATGGAGTCCCTGTACCGGGAATTGATTGAAGGCAGCGGAGGGATATTCGAATACCACGACGGCAACCTCAAGAACGGCTCCAGGAAACTCGAAAGCAGCCTCAAGCGGGCGGACGTCGTCCTTTGTCCCGTCACCTGCAATAGCCATGCAGCCTGCCAGATGGTGAAAAAACTGGGCAAGAAATACAATAAGCCCATTCACATGTTGACGAGTTCAGGCCTGACCGGTGTTTCTCAGGTGTTGGGCAACGGATGATCTATACCTCTTTCCAATCGGGTATCCATTGACCGGTGGGAGGTCCTGGGATGGAGACTTCAGGGCGCGGGACAGTGCGTGTGGAGATTGCCGCGGATACTTTAAACCGTCTGCTGGCAGAAGGGCAATTGTGCGCAGCGGATCTTCGCTGTCTGGACTGCGAATCGAAAAGGTGTATCTGGCGCCTTTGTCTACTCAATTGCGTGAGGGGTTCCCGTCGACAGGAGATTTCACGGAAGGCTTCCTGATTTGTTGCGTGATGCTGGAAAACGTGCTCTACAAGGGGAACGGGAACAGTCCGCTCCTTCAGTTATGAAACTCGACTCTCCTGCATCAACTCCAGGAAGTCGACAAAGGATGCCGCGGGTCGCGAGGCTGTCATCGTGACCCACTGACTCACAGGGGAATTGTCAATTCATTTTGACACGCTGGGGCAGGGGCCCATGGTGATCGCCTCAAATTCTGCCTTGGCCCGATAAATTCGGCACATATATTTCAGCCGCGGATTTGACAAGATGCCTGCGGCAGGAGTGTTTACTGATCGATCAACAGAAATGGAGATCGGTCATGGGAAATGAGAAAGTGCGCAGTCGGGATCCCAAGGCCACTCGGTGTGCAGTCGTGGATGCCGCCTAGCACCTGTTCGCTGAGAAAGGGTATGCAGGAACCTCCATGAGGGAGATTGCCCGCGCCTCCAGCATTTCCCAGCCGCTTGTACACTATCATTTCGGGAGCCAGGAAGGCCTGTACAGAGCGGTCAGGGAGCGTCTGCTGAAGGAAGGGCTCGGCTCTGTTCTGTCCTTCTCCGAAGGCTCCCCGGGTTGCGAACGTTCATCCTTCGGAACTCCTTCGCGCCACGTACGACTTCGTTTCGGACCGTGAGGACCTGATGAGGCTGGTCGCCCGGTCGCACCTGGAAAGGAAAACGCTCCCTGGCCCGGTGAAGAAGAGGCTGCCTGCCTGATGGCCGGGTATATCCAGCGGCATTTGCCCGATACTCGTTCCGGAAGGAATCTCGACCCATTGATCGCGACCATCATGATTGCCGACCTGTTCTTTTCTGGCGCCAATGAGGAAAGTGGGAGACGTGCTTTACCTCCTCGACCGCATCCTGCAGCTTTACAGGGATGCCGGGATGAACCCCGCGCTTGAGACGGCTGCAAGATCATTCATCGAGTGGATCATCCGGCGGCAGGGGGATGGTGTGTGGTGCGGAATCCAGCCTCCATGGATCTGTTCTTTGCTGGCATTGTATTCGGAATGGCGGATGGGGGGAATCGCCTCCGTCCTACGTCGAGGGCTGGACTTTCTTGTGCAGACTCAAGAAAACAGGACCTGGGAGGAGCCTTTTTATACGGGGACGGGATTTCCCGGATACGGTTCCGGTCAGCGGATGCAGAACGGTGATCGCAGCGGCTCTCAAGGTCTCGAACTGCAGCGCGGATTCATGATCCAGTACGCTCTCCACAGGCACTACTTCCCGCTCATGGCCCTTGGGCGGGCCAGGGGGCATTTTCTGGGCGCCGGTTCTCTGCCGCAATAGCTTGCCGGAATCAATGAATACCATCATGGGGCTCCCCGTGGTCTTCCATGATCAGAGTCTTGCTGTGCCGTATGGGTGATGCACCTGGTGCGAGGCAGGTGCCCCCTGGCGCTGACTGATAGACCGACTGTTCTCCACACAGACACACGGACAGTCAATCCATCCAGGGAAGAGAAGTTTTGAATCCTTCAGGTTCTGCAAACCACTTCGCAAACCGGGGTGCTGAGCCAGCGGCACCCGTGGAAACATCCTTGTTGACAAAAATCCCAGGGAGAAGGAAAGTATTTTGTACATATCACTTGCCAAGGAGCAGTTTTACATCCCAACCTGTTCAGTGTGGAGGGATGCTGATGAGAGCTCACCTGAAACTGCCGATAGGATTGCCTTTAGAGCAGCAACATTGCTCTGGGGGCATGAACTGATGGATCACGGTTTCATCCCTTTGCGTTTATCGTACTGATTCACTGAACAACTATGCGAAGGAAATTATGCGGACCGGAGTGCTGATAATCTTAATGGTGCTTTGTATGGTAACCGAGGCGTCCGCATGGGGGCTTCGGGACGGGATGTGTATTCAGGATGCTGTTGGCAACCAGTATCGGCTCACACTTGACTACAAGCACCAGTACATTACGGGAACCGTTTACAGTGTTCAGGGATGCACTGAACCAGAGTGGCCGATACTGGGCAGTTATCTGGGGTCTGTCTATGAGATTACCGCCGCGAATCCTCTTGGAAACCAGGATCACTGTGTTCCTGCCTTCAAGATCAAAGGCGTATTCCCCTATGGGGCGTGGTATTACGATGACGGATACGGCGCCCAGAAGTTTAAATGGGTCCCCTGTACTTCACCACCTCCAGTACCAGGGGGCAACCTCAATATCCAGGGACCACAGGGGGCTTTGAAATAGTCAGCACTTAGGCAGCAGGGACAGTCCGAGCCTGCTGCCACGCTCTCTTGCTTCTCTCCCTTTTTATTGGTTCATCCGGCAAACGAGTACCTCCGGTGCTTTTCACGCAAAGGATCGAAGGCATCACAACGTCATTCGGCATTACAACGTCATCCGGTATCACAACGTCATTCCTGTGAAGGCGGGAATGAGTGCGCCTGGGAGCAGGTGCGATTTGAGAGGTGCAAGTCCTCTCTCGGAAGGTGCCCACTCCCGATAGCTGAAGGTAACTGCGTCGTCGCCAGGCAGGGTGGGGGTTGTGGGAATGTCGTTGTTTGCGGGTGCATTGCATTCTTGTGCGGCAGATGTCGGTGTGCACGTCTTGTGAAGAACAAAAAAAGATCCGTCGCACCCTCTGCAAGGGTGCGACGGACGGCTGATCATTCACTCAAAGCAACAGAGTTGCTGCCGCGCCGGACTAGGCGGCTTTATGAAGAATTTCCTGTTCCTCATGGTAGACAGGGTCTTTGAGAAGATCGAGGGGGAAGCTGTAAAAGGCGCGGCGTCCCTCGTAATCCAATACCCGCAAGTCGTCGCTCTGCTTCAAGTCTCCCATTACAACCTCAAAATGCACACCGTATTTCCGTTTCACGAGATCCACTGGAAGATCATATGCAATGAACCTGTGGATCCCCTTCATGTTGAGTTGTTCGATAAATCTGGGATCCTTGAATGACTCGCAGGCCGTCAGGACCATTATGGGTCCCGTTCCTGTAAAAACAAGACCTGCTTTCATCGTTCTTTACCCTTCTGCATTGGCGGCTGAACCCGTAAGCCCGATTCATTCTGTCTCTTTCTTGCCCGAACCGGTCGCAAGATCCAGGCGATTTCTCGCCGACTCCAGGCCCATACTCCCTGGTGCCGGAAGCTCTCCAGGAATTCACGAGTCCAGCCTGTTTACCCACTTCCGGACACGTCCGGGCTTTAAATTTCCCTTTTCATTACATTATGTTAAGAAGAGTACCCCCGCTGGTCAAGGACCGAAGGTCCTTTTCTCGTCTCGATCATCCGGACATGCCTTGAGAACCAACGTAGTCCAGTCTTCGATGGTCAATTGGGATAGGATCCGGTGTGAGCCAGGAAAACCCCGGTGCCATTCCAGCGGGTCCGACCTGAAGAAGCCGCTCAGGATGAGCATCTTGAAGGCATCCAGATCCATGTTCTCAAGAATTTTCTTCTGAACGGGCCATTCGATGTTCATGATCAGCAGGTCCATCGGGCTTCTGAACACCGCCGGGTCGGCCGCCGCCACCACGTCCACGGCTCCCTCGACAGCATTGATCCTCACGTTTTCCCTGGCGATGCGAGCCGCAAGAGGATTGCAGTCCACCGCGATGATTTTCCGCACTCCGATCAGTGCACAGGCAATGGCAAGGATTCCCGTTCCCGTTCCCAGGTCGATCGCGTTGCGTATCGGATATCGGGCGGAAAACTCGGCAATGGCGAGCAGGCATCCCCTCGTGGTGGGGTGCAGTCCGGAACCGAAGACCAATCCGGGATTCAAGCGCAGTTCAATCGCACCACCGGAACCTGGGCGATCGCGTGCCCCGGGACCGGTACTGATGGAAAAAGGCCCCACTCGATGGCTTGAAACAAGGGGCTCCCGCCACTGGTTGTATTCGATGTGGTATGTGCCGGTCATGCGGAAGCTGGGATGCCGGTCTAACCACGAGGAAACAGCCTCCGCCGCTTCACCGCTGAAGAAAAGGTAATAGAACGGGGGCTCTGGCCACAGCCCGAGGTAGCTTTTGCTTGCGGGATCGAGTCGAGGATATCCCGGCCCTTTGCACTCGTAAACGAACAGCCTCTCAGGTGATCGATCCGGCTCGTTCATGTTGTACTCGATGCCTCCTCGAAGAAATCGGAATCCGGGGAATCCCCGGATGTCCTATCGTGGGTGAGTACGTCCATACTTATTCCCGGAATGGACTGATCGTGATCATCGATTCCCGGCAGGGAGGAAATTCGGGAGATATAGGCGACGGGAAGGTGTCGGGAATCTGATCCAGGTCGAATATTTTATGCCTGCACGATCAAAATGGAAATAGACGAAAGCCTTCCTGCAGGTTATGAGCACATCACCGGCTTTGCAGCATGAAGTTGCTCCGGGCACTCGATTATGAGTATATACTGGATTTGTTGCCTGTATTGTTTCACTGACTGGAGTTCTTGGGAGGACCAGGATCATGGAGATTCATTCCCGCGGAAGGCGGTACCGGGGACCCGTGAGGGCGGTCATACTGGACTGGGCGGGTACGGCTGTCGATTATGGCTGTGTCGGGCCTGTTGCGGCGTTCATCGAGGCGTTCAGGACCCGGTGGGTCGAGGTGACCGTGGAAGAAGCCAGGGCGCCCATGGGCCTGTCCAAGATGGAACACGTCCGGGCCATGCTGCGCATGGAATCCATCACTGAAAAATGGGAAGACGTTTACGGTGCGCCTCCCGGCGACCTCGATGCCGAAAACCTCTACAGGAGCATCGAGCCCGTCATGGGCTATGCCGTCACGATGCATTCCGATCTCATCCCGGGGCTGACGGACGCCGTCGAAACACTGCGAAAAGCGGGAATCAAGATCGGATCGACAACCGGGTATTCGTATTCCATGATGCAGGCTCTTGTGCCTGCAGCCCGGGAAAGGGGCTATGAACCCGATTCCGTCGTCTGTGCGTCGGATGTTCCCGCCGGTCGTCCATATCCCTGGATGTGCTACCTCAATGCCATTCATCTCGAAGTCTATCCCCTCGAGGCATGCGTCAAGGTGGGCGACACCCTGATGGACATCGAGGAAGGTTTGAACGCGGGCATGTGGACCATCGGGGTTACCCGGACTGGCAATGAACTCGGACTCACCGAACAGGAAGCCGCGGCACTCGACCCGGAAGACTTGAACAACAGGCTCTCGGAGATTCAACGCCGGTTCATCGCGGCGGGTGCACACTTCGTCGTGGAGGGCATCTGGGAGGTGCCGGCGGTTGTGAGGGAAATCGAGGACCTGCTGGATCGAGGCGAGAAGCCTTAGGAACCCACCGATGGTCTAAGAACCCGTGCGCCTTTGACATTTTACCGGTATTGGTCCATTGTGGACGGATTGCCGGACCAGTTGACATCGCTCACATTCAGCCGGAGAAAAGGAAATGAAAATAATTCAGACCCCGGTCGGCCACATGGAAGTCTTCTGCTATCTCGTGTACGATGAAGAAACGAAAGAAGGAATACTGATCGATCCGGCCGGTGACGAGGATCGGCTCATCCGGCTTCTCCGTGAGAAAGATGTCAGGCTCAAATATATCGTCAACACTCATGGTCACGCCGACCACACGTGCGGCAACGAACGGCTTGCCAGGGCCCTCGGCGCACCCGTGGTCATGCATGCCCTGGACGAAACCTACTTCCAGCAGGTAGAAATCAAGAACTGGGCGCGGATGATGGGCCTTTGCCCGCACCCTCCCGCGGATATCACAGTCCAGGATGGAGACGAACTCACCTTCGGCGGCATCACCATGAAGTTCCTGCACACGCCCGGTCACACTCCCGGCGCCTGCTGCATACTCATCGACGGCAATCTTTTTACCGGCGATACGCTTTTTGTGGGTGCCGTCGGAAGGACGGACCTTCCGGGAGGATCGTTTTCCCAGTTGATCGAATCACTGAAGAAGAAGGTGATCACCCTGCCCCCGGACACGATCGTCTGGCCCGGCCATGACTATGGGGACCGCCCCAGTTCGACGATCAGGCGGGAGATGGAAACCAATCCTTATATTACGGATTTTGTGGATTAGCGGAGGCCGCGGCCTGCCAGCCGCCGGTGAAAGGAAGGGAGCCAAGGTCATGGGCCGGAGAACGAACCAGGGCAGCGCCGGGATGACGGTGAAATACCTTCTTTTTCGTACTCCCCTCGGCTGGCTGCTGTCAGCAGCCACCTCGACGGGCATCTGCCTGCTCGAATTCCACGGTGACGATGCACCTTCAGACGAAGTCATCCGTGCTTCCGTTTACAGATTGTATCCCGGAACCCGGATCCAGGAGGCACCTCCCGGATCCTTCCTTCACGGCATGAGAGCCGCCGTTGACGATTTTTTCGAAAAGGGGAAACCGATTCCGGCCTTCCCCCTGGACATGAACGCCGGAACAGATTTCCAGAGGGAGGTACTCGAGGAGCTCTGCCGCATCCCTTTCGGGCAGACTCGAACCTACAAGGATGTCGCACAAAGGATCGGCAGGCCGCAGGCTTCCCGCGCCGTCGGGCAGGCGTGCGGGAATAATCCCGTCGCCATTCTTATTCCGTGCCATCGAGTGGTCGCATCCGACGGCGGACTCGGCGGGTACAGCGCGGGTTTGCCTGTCAAACAACTTCTTCTCGAGCGGGAAAGACGGCAATCCGACTTCGGTTCCGCCGGCGCACGTCCTTCCGGTTGAATTCAATCTCCTTGACATTCCGGCGGGCATGAGCATTATTGACCTGTAAAATTTCAATATGTTGCAGGGTATGATCTGATATCGGGGAGGACTGTTTTGAAAGAAGAGAGTCTGAAAAGGAAAGACCGTATCAAGACACCGGAAGGCAGACTGGGTGTGTTGATCCCGGGCATCGGGGGTGCGGTGAGTACAACGTTTATCGCTGGTGTGGAGCTTGTGCGAAGGGGACTGGGGGAGCCTGTAGGTTCATTGACTCAGCTGGGGACCATACGCCTCGGCAAACGCTTTGAACACCGGTCCCCGAAAATCAGGGAGTTTGTCCCCCTGGCCTCCCTCGATGACCTGGTCTTCGGTGGCTGGGACCTCTATGAAGCCAACTGCTACGAAGCGGCCAATTACGCTCGAGTCCTCAAGCGCGAACACGTGGAACCCATCAGGGACTTTCTCGGGGGTATTGTTCCGATGAAGGCCGTCTTCGACCGCCGCTTCGTGCGAAATCTCGATGGGACTCATGTAAAGGAAGGTCAGGACCTCCGACGGCACGTCGACTCACTCAAGGAAGACATCCATCGGTTCAAAAAAGAAAACGGCCTCGAACGCTGTGTAATGATCTGGTGCGGAAGTACCGAAATACACCTCACGCCCGAGGCAATCCACCAGTCGCCGGACGCCCTCCAGGACGCCGTCGAATCCAACCATGAAAAGATCGCTCCGAGCATGCTCTATGCCCTGGCGGCGCTCGAAAGCGGTATTCCTTTCATCAACGGTGCGCCCAATCTCACCATTGACATCCCGGCAATGGTCGAACTCGCCAAACAGATGAACGTTCCCATCGCCGGAAAGGACTTCAAAACCGGCCAGACCCTCATGAAAACGATCCTTGCTCCGGGCCTGAAATCACGAATGCTCGGCCTCGAAGGCTGGTACTCCACCAATATCCTGGGGAACCGCGACGGCCTGGTGCTCGATGACAAGGATTCCTTCAAAACGAAGGAAGAAAGCAAGCTTTCGGTCCTGGAATACATTCTTCAGCCTCATCTCTATCCCACCCTGTACAAGAATTACTACCACAAGGTGACGATCAACTACTATCCACCGCGTGGAGACAACAAGGAAGGATGGGACTGCATAGACATCTTCGGCTGGCTGGGTTATCCCATGCAGATCAAACTGGACTTCCTGTGCCGGGACAGCATATTGGCCGCTCCTCTTATCCTGGATCTCGTCCTTCTTACCGACCTGGCTCAACGGGTGGGCATGAGCGGTATCCAGGAATGGCTGTCTTTCTTCTTCAAAAGTCCCATGCACAAGGAAAACCTCTACCCGGAACACGACATTTTCATTCAGCTCATGAAACTGAAGAACACCCTGAGGTACCTCATGGGCGAGGAGCAGATCACTCACTTCGGCCTCGACTACTACATGAATGGAGAAGCCGAATAGCCGCGGGCTGCCGGGGACGGAGACTCCCAGGATTTCGTTGTCTCTCCCCGGCTCCGTACAGGCATCACAGGATATCCCAACAACCCCGGTTTCTTTCCTGCATAACGGGCCGGAAAAGAACAGGAATACCCATGGCAGCGCACAAGCACACCTTCGTGGAAACCTATGACGGCCTGGTGGCTTTCGGCTTTTCCAGGGAAGTGGACGAGAAATCTCTGATCTATTACCTCCAGAAGTTTTCAGACGACGATTTGATGCAGAAGCTTGTTCCCAGGCTGACGGACGAAGAAATCACCCGGGTCTTCGAAATGCTGTCTCAGCTGCTGCGCAATCACCTTGTGGACAACGAGTATCATGAGTATTTTTTAAAAGATGACTCACATTCGCATGAACCTCACGCAGATTCATGAGACCGGATCCACCTGGTGATGCCTTCGATCAGCCGCTGGTTTTGATGGGGGAGGCGGACAGCTGCGCGGAAGAAATGATCCCCGAGCCCCTCGAACGAACTGCAGTCCCTCACCATAATGCGGTCTGAAGCAAGAAGGTCCTGCTGAAGCCGAACCGCCGGCGGCAGGCATTTATCCAGTTCGACCAGGAGATAGTTCGCTTTGCCGGGGAGAACCTTCATTCCTCCGACAGCTTCGAGTCTGCCTTGGAGCCTCTGTCGTTCCTCGTTCACTAGTCGGAGTGTCTGTTCGCGGTAGGCGTTTTGCGCGATGCAGAAGACTCCGGCGATTTGGGCTACGGTGTTCACGGACCAGGGAGGAAGCAGGAATCGAACCTTCGACGCCGTTTCTTCGTCGGCCATCAGGTAGCCGAGCCTCAACCCCGGGATGCCGTAGAATTTCGTCATGGACCTGATCAGAACAAGTCCCGGGCACGACTGCAGATGGCGCTTCAGGGATTCTTCCTCGCAAAAGTCGATGAACACTTCATCCACGATGCAGCAGAGCCCCCCTTTTTCGCTTCTTGTCTTGATCCATTCCCGAACGGACTTGCTGAGCAGGGTTCCCGAGGGGCTGCCCGGGTGAGTGAACAGGATGGCTTGCGGAGAGTGGGCAACGCACAAGGCATCGAGCTGCGCCACTGTCGGCTGGAAGCCGGAATCCGCATCCGCAGGCAGCGTATGCATTCTCACTCCCTGAATTTCAAAGGCTTTTCGGTACTCACTGAAGGTGGGCAGCACCACGGCAGCGTTCTTGATCCCGAGCGCCCGAGGCAGGCAGTAGATGATTTCCGTGGAGCCGTTTCCGGGAGCGATGCAGGCGGCAGGGAGATCATGAAAAGCGGCAAGGGATTCGACCAGCGTGCTGTTGGATATATCGGGGTAGTGCTGCAGCAGGTGGAAGGTCTCCCCAATTCTTTCGAGAAGCCCCGGTGGAGGGCCGAGAGGGTTGATGCTGGCGCTGTAATCGAGCAGGTCGTCCGGGGAGCATCCCAGGCGTGCAGCGATTTCGTACACGTTGCCACCGTGAGGAAGCGTCATGTGAGTCATCTCCTTCTGGAATTCAAGTTGCGGCAGGGAGCAGGTCAAGGAAACCTCGACGGGGTCAGACAGGGTTGAAAAGACACCCGAGGCGGATGCCTACAGCCAGAACCAGGGCAAGCAGAGAAGTCACGTACATCAGCCTGATCATAACGGCGAAGGTATCGATGGATAGACGGTTGACAGGATCTCCCAGGGTCGGCTTTTCCACGGGGCTTCCGAAGTAGATGTTCGTACCCCCGAGCCTGACCCCCAGGGCTCCGGCTGCAGCGGCTTCAGGGTAGCCGGCATTGGGGCTTTTCATTCTGCGGGCGTCCCGGCGCATCACCTTCCATGACTCCTTCCAGTTCAACCTCATGCATGCGGCGGCCCCGACAATAAGCAGCCCGCTCAGTCGCGCCGGAATCCAGTTGGCCGCATCGTCCACCCTGGCGGCAAACCAGCCGAAATACCGGTACCGTTCGTTCTGGTAACCCACCATGGAGTCCATCGTGTTCACCGCTTTGTACAGCATTCCGCAAACCGGGCCCCCCAGGGCGAGATAGAACAGAGGCGCCACGATGCCGTCGGAGATATTCTCGGAGACGGTTTCCACGAGGGCCCTCACGATATCCTTGTCGTCGAGTCCGCTCGTGTCCCGGCTCACAATCATCGAAAGCCTTTCCCGCGCGCGGACGAGATCCCCTTCCTTCAAGGCCGACGCTACTGCGGCTGATTCCCTGTGCAGGCTCCGAACCGCAAGGGTCGTGTAGGCCAGCCAGACAAACACGATATGCCCCAGGATGACATGCAGGTGAACGGAGACCCCTGTAATCACCACGGTGGCGGAAAGGACAACGGAAACCACGAGCACCCAGAAAGCAATGCCGGACAGCCTCTGGTGCAGGGGAGAAGTACTCTTGTCGTACAACAGGAGTTCCGCCCAGCTGATGAGGCGGCCGATCCAGCGAATGGGATGAGGGAGCCCGCGAGGGTCAGCCAGTACCAGATCGAGAATGTACGCAGCTATCAGATGCCAGGGAAGGAACAACACTCGAAACACTCCGTTCTTCTTGGTCATGACACGGCAGGGCACAGGGCCGAGAACCTCTGCTCCGTCTTGTCACGCAGACGCGGGCAATGAGTACCCCGAGGGATTCTGCAAAACAGGAAACCGGATCCCCCGAGGACCCGGTCACAGCCCCATCAAACGGTAGATCCGCCCGACGTCCGCATACCGCCGCACGTGATCGGCAAGCCGGTCATACTGGTCTTCCTTCCAGCGCCGGTAGGAAAACGAATCGGACAGGCGCACGTCGCTCTTGCCGGACCTTTGCTTCAACCGGCCCAGGAAATCCCTTCTGAACTCATCGTTGTCGAAGACTCCATGGATATACGTACCCCAGACCCGGCCGTTTTCGAGAGTCAGACCATCGAGTGTATCCTCGGGGCGGCCGTTCCTGGAGACAATCCTGAAGAGGGGACGCGCCCTGCCCATCGTGGTGCTTTGCCCCATGTGGATTTCGTACCCCCTGAGAACCTCTCCGTCAGGAACACCGTGGAGGTCTCCGGACAGGCGAACGGCCTCGACCTGGGACGTGATCTTCTCCGGAAACATCTCCGTTTCCATGTCCAGAAGCGCAAGGCCGTCGACCTCTTCCAGGCTGCTTTCGACGCCGTGTGGATCACGAACCTTGAAGCCCATCATCTGGTAGCCGCCGCAGAGTCCCACGACCGTGCCTCCTGCCCCCGCGTAGGCCCTGACCGCATCTGCCAGTCCGGAACGTTTGAGAAACGCCAGGTCCTCGAGGGTATTCTTGCTCCCGGGCAAGATCACCGCGTCGCAGTTGAAGATCTCCTCGGGCCGATCGAAATAGACCAGCTCGACCCCTCTTTCCTGTTCAAAGCAATCGAAGTCTGTGTAGTTGGATATGAACGGCAGCCTCAGCACTCCAATGACCAGGCTTCCCTGCGGATCCGGGAGGGCTGCCCGGCGCATGCGTTTACCCAGTGCCACGCTGTCCTCTTCCGGAAGAGCGATGTGGTCGAAATGGGGAATCACTCCCAACACCGGCTTTCCTGACCGCTCCTCCATGATCCGCACACCACTTTCGAAAAGCCGTGGATCCCCCCTCAGCTTGTTCACCAGAAAACCGATGATCCGCTCCTGTTCATGCGGTTCCATCAGCATATAACTGCCCAGCAAAGCGGCAAAGATTCCGCCTCTGTCGATATCGCCCACCAGTATGCACAGGGCATCGGCCTCTCCGGCCATCGCCAGGTTGACGATATCATGCTGCTTGAGGTTGAGTTCGACGGCACTGCCGGCTCCTTCGAGCACCACCACATCATACCGGCTCGCAAGCCGTTCATAGGATTCCCGGACGACGGGAATCAGCTTTGTCTTGTATTCGTAATAATCCACGGCCGGAAAATTCCCGACGGCTTTTCCCAGTACGATGACCTGGGAACCCACTTGCGATGTCGGCTTCAAGAGAACCGGATTCATGTCCACGTGCGGCTCGATGCCCGCAGCCTCGGCCTGGACGACCTGCGCCCTGCCCATCTCTCCGCCTTCGGGAGTGATATACGAATTGAGGGCCATGTTCTGGGCCTTGAACGGGGCAACCCGGTAGCCGTCCTGCCTGAAAATCCTGCAGAACGCAGCGGCGAGAACGCTCTTTCCCACATCCGAACCTGTCCCGAGAAACATCAGTGCCCTGGCTTTCCGATTCATGTGCACATCTTCCTCTCTCCTGGACGATACCACCCGATCCGGCATTCCAAACCGTGCGATGCCTCGACGCATGCCGTGATGATTCGAGGCATGAACTTCGGCCCGTGATTATAACCTTCGAGGGCGATCGAATCCACCGGAACACACCGGCTCATTGTTCCGCCCTGTTCATCCAATGCCTGCAGGACATTACAAAGTTTTCGGCCGCCTCGGGCGCACTCCCCCAGTGAAGGTGGACGTAACTGGCCAGCACGGATCCGGTGAGATATCCCTCCATGCGCTCACCTTCGTGCCTGCGCATCCTGAGCCTGTAGGCCAGCGTCAGCCGTGGGTCCCGCTCTTCTTCAACAACCTCGGAATAATGGAATTCGTGGCCTCTCAGCACCATTCCGGCCTTTCCCAGCAGGCACGGAACGCTCAGGACCACCTCCGTGTAGCCCAACGCCTTTCTTCTCTTCAACATGCGCGTCCCGAATGGAAGCAGCCCGGCCATGGAGTACCTTTCTCCTCCGATGGTCTCGATGAACCGGCTCAAGACCATGAGGCCTCCACATTCCGCGTGTATCGGCATACCGTTTTGCGCGGCCTTTATCACCGATTCAATGAACGCCTTCCGTTCTGAAATCTCCTTGGCATAGAGTTCGGGATATCCGCCGCCCAGGTAGAGCCCGGCGGATTCGCGCGGAAAGTTCTCACCTGCAAGAGGGGAGAAGAAATGCAGGAGTGCACCCGCTTGGCGCAGCAGTTCCAGGTTGTCGGGATAGTAGAAGCAGAAAGCCGCATCCCGGGCCACGGCAATGGGAACCGTCGGTACCGGCAAGTTTTGGATTCCGGGCGCCTCCCGAGACCGCGGTTCGAGCCGCACGCAGCTCTTCTCGATCAGCAGGTCGAGGTCCACGTACTCCTCCACCAACTGCACGAGTCTTGCCCGCCATCGATCATCGAGAAAGACTTCATCGGCGGTAACCAACCCGAGGTGTCGCTCGGGTATCCTTATGGGATCCTCCCTGGGGATGCCTCCGAGCACCGGTATTTCGGGCAGATTGGCCGACATGGCCTCCTTCAGGTACTCCAGGTGCCCTTTGCCGCCGATCTTGTTGAAGATGACCCCCGCCACCTTCAGCCCCGAGTCGAACCGGCTGAACCCGTACACCAGCGCAGCCGCACTCCTGGCCATGCTCCCTGCATCCACCACGAGAACCACCGGCAGATCGAGCCATTTCGCAATCTCGGCACTGCTGCCCGACTCGCTGACCCCGTCGTACCCGTCGAACAATCCCATCACCCCTTCGACCACGGCCACATCGGCCTGGTCGAGAAGCCGTTCGAACAGGGACCTGTTGGCAGCCCGGCCAAGCATCCAGCCGTCCAGGTTTCGGGACTGTCTGCCCGCCACCTGTGTGTGAAAACCGGGATCGATGAAATCAGGGCCGACCTTGAAAGGCTGAACACTCCATCCTCGAGCCTTCAGTGCCGCCATAATCCCCAGGGACAGGGTTGTCTTCCCGCATCCACTCCGGGTTCCCGCAATCACGAACGCGTGTTTTTCGTCCACGGAGGTCCCTGGGTCCTTGATGTGCCGCATCACTTCTTCCAATCCCCTCAGAGCTTCACTGCTCTCCTGAGAGCAGTCCAATACAGGTAGGCATTCACATCGGCAGTGTCCGACTTTTTCATTTTACACCACATTTCCCGGTACGCCAGAACCTGCGGACGGTATTTTTCCACCTCTCCCCTGCAGAAGACATCGATATCACAAGAACCGGCAGGTGCGGAAGTCTTGAAGTCCACCAGCCTCCACTTCCCGCCCTCGAAAACCACAAGGTCCACTACCCCCGAGTACACCGTCCTTCCGGAATGCAGGCATTCAACCGGCCATTCCACGTATCTCGAATCAACCGGCGTCGAATAAAGCCTCTCAAGCCAGGGATCGACCAGGCACGACTCGACCTCCGATCGGACGGACACGCTCATTTCCCCGGCCTCTTTCTCCGTGCATCCCATATGCACCAGGGTATCGCGTATGCTCTCGATCGGCGGCAGTTCCATCCTGGTTCCATAAGTTGCCAGCAATCGGTGGATAAGTATTCCGCGAAGCCTGGCATTTTCGGATCCGAAGGGATTCGCGTCGACGGAAACGGGGCCTGGATCCGTCGAACCACCGATCAGGGCGGAAGGATGAACGATAACAAAGGGGCGCCTCTCCCTCTCGAAAGGAGCCGGTTGAAGTGAGGGGGCACCGGTCGTGACCTGGAGTGGAACGGGAGCCGCCCGGATACCCGGTTCCAGCGTTACCAGGAACTTCTGCGTCCCGTCGAGCAGGGTCACAGTCTCCATGACCGTCTCGTCGTGCTTCTCCCCATCATCGGGCAGCGAGAATTCTCTGAAACCCGGCTTCTCCGAAAA
>JABUEY010000196.1 GCA_013314815.1 Syntrophobacteraceae bacterium | reverse complement strand
GCACCCGTAAAAATGCCGGCCGGCCTTTCCGATCCGCTCCACCAACTCCCCGTCGCACCCCTCCCGCGGGCAGGGGACTCCCGTGCGCGGAGCCCGTGTATTTCTGCACTCGGGGTAGCCGCTGCAGGCAAGAAAGGTACCGAACCTGCCTTTCTTGAGCACCATCGGCTGCCCGCATTTCTCACAAGTCTCCCCCGTCGATTTGTCCGTAACGACGTGAATGCGCCCTTTCTCATCCCGTTCATAGTCCGCCGAAAAACGACAATCCGGGTAGCCGCTGCAGGCAAGAAATGAACCGTTGCGACTCCACCTTATGTTCAAAGGACGTCCGCACCGTGGGCATTCGAGTTCCGTGGGCAGGCCGACTCCCTTGAGGTTGAGCATGTTGAGCTGGGCGGCCTCGAGTGTTGTCGAAAAGTGTCCATAGAAATCTTTGAGTAGTTCCAGGTACGCATGCTCGCCTCTTCCGATCTCGTCGAGACTTTTCTCCATCTGCGCGGTGAACTTGACATCCACCACATTGGGAAAATGCTCGACCATCAGGCCGTCGATGAGCCGCCCGAGTTCCGTGGGGTACAGGCGCTGCTTCTTCAGTTCCACGTACTCGCGTTCGACGATGGTCGACAGGATCGTGGCGTACGTGCTGGGCCTGCCGATTCCCTGTTCCTCGAGTTCCTTGATCAGGGCGGCCTCGGAATAGCGGGGCGGCGGCTGCGTGAAATGCTGAGACGGGACGATCTCGACAAGGGAGAGTTCCTCGTTTTCCGCCACATCAGGCAGGAGCCCCTCCGCGCCGTGGTCGGCTTCACCGTTCTCGGAGCTTTCAACGTAGAGTTTCATGAACCCGGGGAACTCGATCACGGAACCCGTCGCCCGGAACTGGTAATCTCCGGCACCGATGTCTATGGTGGTCTGGTTGAGAACGGCGGGAGCCATCTGGCAGGCCACGAACCTTTTCCAGATGAGCGTGTACAGCTTCAGCTGTTCTCTCGTGAGAAAGGCTGAAACGACCTCGGGCGTACGACGGACATCCGTCGGCCGTATGGCCTCGTGGGCGTCCTGGGCTCCTTCCCTGGTCCTGTACACGGCCGCCCTGGCGGGAAGATAATCCCCGTCCCACGTGTCGCGTATAAAGGCTCGAACAGCCTTCACGGCATCATCGGACAACCGGGTGGAATCCGTTCGCATGTAAGTGATCAATCCCACAGCGCCCTCATTGCCTATTTCGAGTCCTTCATAGAGCCTTTGCGCTACGCTCATGGTCTGCTTTGCGGAAAACCGGAGCCTGCGGGCAGCCTCCTGTTGCAGGGTGCTCGTGATAAAGGGCGGAGCCGGATTTCTGTGCCGCTTTTTCCGCTCCACCTTCACAACCCGGCATTCCCGGGTCTGGAGGAGTTCGACAATCCTTCGGGCTTCCTCTCCGGATGAAATCTTCAAAGACTTCCTGCGATGCCTCCACAGGGCCGCCTTGATGATGCCCGGCCCGGCCGCATCCTGTGAAGAGACGCCCATCGGCATGAATCTACCCTCGATGGTCCAGTATTCTTCGGGATCGAATTCCTGGATTTCCTTTTCTCTTTCACAGATGAGTCGAAGGGCCACAGACTGAACCCGGCCTGCACTGAGCCCCCTTTTCACCTTCTGCCAGAGGATGGGGGAGATCAGGTAACCCACCAGGCGGTCCAGGATACGCCTCGCCTGCTGCGCCTCGTACAGGGACCGGTTGAGTTCATTCGGGCTGGCCAGGGCCTTCTGTATGGCTTTTTCCGTCAATTCATAGAACATGACCCTGTAAATGGGCCTGTCCGCATCCCTGATCTCTTCGGCGATGTGCCACGCAATGGCTTCCCCTTCCCTGTCCGGGTCCGGCCCGAGGTATACGGCATCGGCGTTGGATGCGGCTTCATGCAGTTCGTTGATGATCTTCTTCTTTCCACGTATGATCTGGTATTCCGGGTGAAAATCCTTCTCCAGGTCGATCCCGAGTTTGTTTTTCGGCAGATCCTTCACATGACCCACAGACGCCTTGACAACGAATTTTTTTCCCAGATATCGGCCGAGAGTCTTTGCCTTGGTTGGAGACTCAACAATCAACAGTGACTTGGACATGCATTCTTCCCCAGTTATTTCTTTCGGCAGGAATTGCCCTGAATGTGAACGAAATATTTGCCGGGCAACTGCTCCACGATCCCCTGAAGTTCGAGGGAGAGCAGTACAGCCGTAATATGCGATACGGGCAGTTCCACGATCCGCGCTATTTCATCGATGTGCCTGGGATTCTCGTCCAACGCACTCAGAATAGTCTTATTGTCCGATGACAGCCCGGACAGATCCGGCGTTCTGGCTGGTTCTGGAGGCTTCGTCGAGAAGTCCTTGCCGCTGGAGCGAATCAGCGGACGGATCTCCTCCAGCACGTCTTCGGCGTTCTCGACGAGCTTCGCTCCCTCCTTGAGCAGCCTGTTCGGGCCGGCACTCCGGAAATTCAGAGCGTGCCCGGGCACCGCAAAGACCTCCCTGCCCTGTTCGAGTGCCAGCCTGGCGGTGATGAGTGAACCGCTTCTCTGGGCGGCTTCCACCACGACCACTCCAAGAGCAAGGCCGCTGATGATGCGGTTGCGCATGGGGAAGTGGGCCGCTGCAGGAGGAGTCTTCAGCGGGAACTCGCTGACGACTGCTCCGCTGCCCGCTATCTCGCACCTTATCTTTTCGCTGCCCCGGGGATAATCGACGTCCAGCCCGCAGCCAAGAACGGCAATGGTACGCCCTCCCACGGCCAGAGCTCCCCGATGGGCCGCGCTGTCGATCCCGACAGCAAGGCCGCTTACGATCGTCACCCCTGCCCCGGCCAGCTCCCGGCTCAGCTTTTCCGTAAAAATCCTCCCCGTAGGGGATGCAGCCCTCGAACCTACCACGGCAATGGAAACCAGGTCCCTCGATTCCAGGGCGCCCCGGACAAAGAGGACTGCGGGCGGATCCGGAATAACGGCGAGGTTGGACGGGTAATCCGGGTCGTTCAGGCAGATCATCCGGATCCCTTCTTTATTCAGAATCTCCCATTCGAGTTCGGGCTCACGAATGAACTCCTTCCTTCTCAACGCCGCCAATGCGTTCTCACGGATCCCCTCGACAGGAAAACGCCCCTTCAAGCCCGACTGGAACACGGCATGAGCGGATCCGAAATGCCTGACCAGCCGCAGTATCGAACGATTACCCAACTCCGGAACGAGCTTCAGGGCCAGCCATCCTATTCTTTCTTCTTCGGAAAATGATCTGCCTTCAGATTCCATTTCTTCAAATCCGGGCAACTTTTCAACGGACAAAGCCTGCTGAAGCCTCGTTATTCTAACCCTTGCCTTCCGCAATTCCACGATGATAAGTACAGATGCTTCCATGATTTGTCAAATGGTCATGCAGGCACAACCGGTTCGCAATAATCAAACAACCTGTCCCGACCTGGAAGATTCGAATGGAGCATCGAGACTCGACAGGCGCCTCACAAAACAGGCCGGAACTCCTGGCTCCCGGAGGCAGCCTGGAGAAATGCAGGATTGCCTTTCTCTACGGTGCGGACGCTGTATACGCCGGAGGCAGGGAATTCAGCCTGAGAGGCCATGCGCGGAATTTGACGGACGAAGAACTCGCAGCCGCATGCTTTCTCGCACACAGCATGAAGAAAAAACTCTACGTAACCGTAAACACCTTCGCCAGGGAATCGGATATCAGGAGGCTGCCGGGGTACCTCGAATACCTCCAGGACATAGGCGCCGACGCACTCATCATCAGCGACCCGGGCGTCCTCCTTCTTGCCCGAAAACATGCACCTCGCATTCCCATCCATCTGAGTACTCAGGCCAACACCATGAATTCTTCCGCTCTTTCGTTCTGGAAAAGCCAGGGAGTGCGAAGGGTGAACCTGGCCCGCGAATTGACCTTTTCGGAACTGCAGGCTGTAAGCGGCCAGTCCGGCGTGGAACTCGAGGTCTTCATCCACGGCGCCATGTGCATCTCGTATTCCGGCCGCTGCCTTCTCAGCGCCTTTCTGAACGAGAGGAGCGCCAACCGGGGCCTGTGTACACAACCCTGCCGCTGGTCCTACCGGCTGGTGGAAGAAAAGCGTCCCGGCCAGTATTTCCCCGTCATCGAAGATGACAACGGATCTTACATCTTCAACTCCCGCGACCTGTGCCTCCTCGATTCATTGGACCGGCTCATGGAACTGGGAATCCACTCCTTCAAGATCGAAGGCCGAATGAAGGGGGTTCTCTACCTGGCCTCGACCGTTCGAACCTACCGCCAGGCCGTGGACGCGCTCATCGAGAATCCGCTTGATTACAAAGTGAAGAAACACTGGATGGAAGATCTCGACAGGGTAAGCCACCGCCCGTACACGCGAGGGCTTCTCTTTGCCGACTCGCGTCAAGAGGGGAGTCCCGTCGCCTCCGAAACCACCTATTGCCAGACACACACGCTGGCCGGAATCGTGAGACCCTCTCCCCACAACTCCTGGGCCCGCTCCCTGTCCGGCCTTTCACCCAAGCGGCACATGGTCTACGTCGAGGTACGAAGCCGTCTGACCCCAGGAACCCTCCTCGATTTTCTCAACCCCGACGGAACAACCGTATCGCACCTGCTCGATGATTTCGAAGACCTGCAGGGCAACGCTCTCAACGTCGCTCACCCAAACACCTGGATCCGCTTTCCCGCTTCTCTCCCCGTCTTCCCCTGCCAGGTTGTCCGAATGAAAAGGGTTGCCGATGCCAAGGAAAGGCGAGATCTCAAGTGAACTGTTCCAGGCGGCGCTGGAGGCTGCCCGGAATGCCGGAACAGGCGATGAGCTTAGAATGGCCCTGGTCATCATCCTGCCATGCATGCTTCAAATCCCCGACTCTACTACA
>JABUEY010000195.1 GCA_013314815.1 Syntrophobacteraceae bacterium | reverse complement strand
AAGCATCTTGCAGACTTCTCCTCGCCTGCCGGTGGTTGGATTTGGCAATCAACCAACTCGCCCTTGGGCATCTGGTGGATAGCCGTCGCGCCAACTCGAATGTTATAAATCGATACGACACGGTCTCGAAGGCGGGAATCCAATCCAAGCGCAGATCCCGCCATAGAGGTGTTCTCCTGGTAAGTGCTTCGACCACGCCCTGTATGAGATGCCATTTCCGCTGCACCGGATGAAGACTCACTTTCATTTGACTTGACGATATTTCTACTATAGGAATGAATCAGTAATACACGAAACATTCCGTCCTGATTGCTTCAAACCATTCACATGAAGGTGCACTCCGGAATGCTCCGCGGGCCTTCCTGCAATGGTGGAGTGCCCGCTTGGCTTTCATCTCGAAAGTCTTACCTGAGACGTTTCCGATACGTGCAGCTTAGAGTGGTTCGGGCGACTGCAGCTTGTCGCAGACGGCGGCGCGGCGCACATGCCGCCGGCATCCTGCCCACCCGGACCAACCGCACCGGATCTGCTCGAAACCCCGCTTGACGACCGGGCTGTTTGCCTCGATCTCCGCTCGGACATTGGGAAACTTCTTCCGGGCATACCCGATTCCGACCCAGTCGCAGCGGCATACGCTTTGTCGATGGAAAGCAACAAGCCGCCTGTTGAGTGAACCCGGCTGTGGCCTGATTGTCCTTGCGGCAGGTACTCGTCGGTTCTCAAATTCGATATTTCGGAAGCACGTGGTTTGCCTTTGTGAGAGGTTCATTTCCATTTTGGAGGGGAAGATGGGCAAAATGCACGGAGGGTTTCCAAAAGATGGGGTGATCGATTCGCCATTGGGGAAGACGACCGTCGATTCCCAGGGTGCAGCGGTCTCGGGGGTCAGGATGGATGTGTCCAGGGCGTACGCCGGAATCCCCGCATTGCTCCAGAAGGTCATCGACGGAGAAGATGCGGCATCCTGGAAGGAGATAGCATGTAAAATCGATTACATCTATGACAACCTGGATCATTCCCTGGCCGGCAGTGTCAGTCTCGGGTCTGTCTACGAGGCCACCTTCTGTTATGCCGACAAGGCTTTCAACGGAGGAGCGTATACCGGGCCCGGTGAGGTGACCAGCGACCCGAACTCCATCCATGCGTATTTCGATGCGGTTTCCAGGGGTGCGCCCTCACTGGACTTCACACTCTATGTGCCGGTGGGATATGGGAGCCTGGAGGGAGTCAGGATACCCAATGTGGAGGAGACGGAAGATCCTGGAAGGATCTTTACTGCTCACTTCAATGGAGGCATGGAGGTGTGGTGACGGACGGACGGGCTCGTCATCAAGCCGGTCCCAGGATGACCGATCAAAGCCAGGAGGAAGACCATGTTCAAGTTCGAGGACAATAAATGTTACCAGATGCCGGCTCATTTTGGCGGCTATGACTATGACCCCTCAGGACTCTACTATCGCGATATGGTAGGTGTTTCCTTTGTCTGCACCACCGATGGGGACAGGCTGGCCGACTATCTGCCCGAGGGTTTCGAGCTGCTGAGGCCTGAGCTGATGATCGCCTACAGTCAGTGCAGGGAGGTCGACTGGATGGCGGGATCCGCTTATAACCTGGTCGAGGTCTCCGCACCGGTCCGTTTCCAGGGTCGACGTGACCGGGTCGAAGGAGACTTTGCCCTGGTGGTCTGGGAGAACAAAACCGCCCCCATCCTGGGCGGACGAGAACAGACCGGCATCCCGAAAATCTACTCGGACATAGAAGATCTGCACGTATTTCAGAATCATTACTTCACCAATGCCAGCTACGAAGGGAACACGTTCCTGCGACTGGAGATGACGGATGCGCAGCCCGTGGATGCGGGACAGCTGTCCGTCGAAAGGGCACTCTTCGGGTGGCGCTACATCCCCAAGGTCGGGGGACCGGGAGCGGAATTGAGCCAGCCGATACTCTATCCCCAGAAAACAGAGATCAGCCGGGTATGGAAGGGCAGCGGCGCGGTAGAATGGATCCCGCTCAAGCCGGAACAGAACCCGTCTCAATGGCACATTATCAAGGCGATGGCTGAACTGCCCGTCATCGAGCTAGCCCCCGTCACTATGGGGAAGGGTCTTGCCATCTTGATGTCCAGCAACTCGCGTGTTCTCGAGTAGTCCGACGATTTCCGATTCGCACATTCCCGGGCCCGGAGCCGACCGGGCAAGGCCGATCGGCTCCGAAACTGTATAACAGCGGAAACTGCACCGCCGTCACTGCTTCGATCGTCAAACTGATCCCTCCGCTATTTTGGGCTCTTTCCCCCCTTTCATGGCTCTGTCTTCAACGTTCTTCGTTCAAATGCGAGGGGCTCCCAGCTTCGATTACCAGACTTCAGGGAAAGCCATGCTGCTGTACAATTCTTCGAGTTTGACCTTATGGCCCTGTTCCATTTTCGAAAGAGACTCGAACATCTTCTTCTGATCAGACTGATTGGCCGACTTGGCCAGGTCCGCATACATTTTCATGGCGTCTTCTTCGTTCTTGATAGCCAGAGCGATTGCATCCGCAGGCTTCATCTCGAGGCTCAGCTTCGGCCTGTCGATGGTCTCGGAGACTCTGTAATCGGATAACTCCTCGAACTGCAGTGGCTGGTCCGAAGACAGGAGTCCCTCGAGGAAGCTCCGGTGCTTCTTCTCCTCTTCGGCCAGTTCCTTAAAGATTGCGCTGATGTTGGCGTCTTTGATCTTGCTGCTGACGCCCAGGTAGAATTCATAGGCTTCAATTTCATTTCCAACGGCGAAGGTCAGAATCTCTTTGTAGTCTGCTTTCATGCGAACTCCTCTCGAATGACGAATGCAAAATGCGTGGAGACGATTCTGGATCGTGTGTACAAGCTGAGTGCCCCTGGCATATGCTTCATATCTAACCACTTGCATGGAAATATCAACCTGTGAGACTTGTGAGGCTCCATTTGACTGACCCCGTTTTGACCAGCGACACCTTCACCGAGACAAGCAGCCCGATGGAAGGAATCCGGTGAGGGGCCAACCTATAACTCGACCCAGGTCTGCTCGAACAGCACAAAGAGTTGCGCGGGAATTCGGCGGACCGGGAAAAACGGTTCATCCGGCAGACGGATACCTCCAGTGCCTCTCACCTGTCCGGAACCTTTCACACAAAGGATCGATGGCGAATGACGTTGTCGCGGGGGTATTCCACCTTTCAGCGACAACTGGCCGGTTACGTGTTTATGAAGGACCCAAGAGACGCCGCTTCGGGCCGTCTCGGCGGTCCTGTGCGGCTGAATCCGACGCCGCCTGTGAATCAGGCTTTCCTGTGTCACGGCCGATTCGCAGAATCCGACCTGCACAGCCGCAGGCTTCCTGCTTCAGGGGCCGAAATCGAACCAAGCTTAGCGGCTGCTTTCATAAGCTCGTCTGCGCGTGCGGGCCAGTTCCCGCAGCTGGCTTTCAATCGATTCCGGCGAACTGCCGGAATGCAGCATGAACTGAAGCCATATCTGCCGGGCAGATTCCGGCAGAACGATAATGCCCTCGTTGTTGGCAACACCCTTGAGAATGGTCTGTGCGGCCTCTTCCGCCGACACAGCGTCGGGTGGAGGCTTCACTTCCCGGCGTTCGCCCAGGACGGGTGTTCCCCAGATACGGGTGGCAACACTGCCGGGGCAAACCACTGAAAAATGCATGCCGTCGTCCTCGAGTTCGTAGCGAAGGCACTCGCTGAGGCCGACTACGGCGTACTTGGTAGTGGAATAGATCGCCTGGTACGGAAAAGGGATGAGTCCGGCCAGGGACGAGGTAGTCACGATGTGACCGCCGCCCTGGCGGAGCATAATCGGAAGGGCCGCGTCGATTCCATAAATGACACCCCAGAGATTGAGATCGATAATGCGGCGCCAGTGGTCGAGCGTCACATCTTTGAAAGGCATCGTGCCACCGATACCCGCGTTGTTGAAGAGAACATCGAGTCGGCCGTGGCGCGAGGCGGCGTCCTCGATCCATTTCCGGACCTGTTCCTGGCTGGTCACATCGACGGAGGAGGAATAAACACGGCCCGCATGGGCGCCAAGTTGAGCGACAGCGGCAGCGAGTGTATCCGTGTCCCGGTCCGCCATGAATACCACCGCGCCGACCTGCAGCAGCGCTTCACTCACGGCAAAACCGATGCCCGACGCAGCACCTGTAACGGCGCACCCCTTGCCCCGGAAGTATTCTTCCACAGCATTCATGTTCCCTCCTTCCCATTGATTTGGTTCGGTTAAAAGAAAGCGACTCTCGAATCTCGAAGCATATCCCGGCAGTCGTGGTTGGATTCGATCAACAGAATATCGAGGGAAGGCTGAAATCGGCGCACGTCTACGCCCTCGAGCACCCGCCCCATTCCATACCCGGATCTCGGGGCATACTCCACGATCCTCTGCGGAACATGGCGTTTCAGCAACTGCAGGAACCGGCCCCGGTACCTGTGCAACTCTTTTTCAAACTCATTGGTGTGGGGCGGGGAAACAAGATCCGTCTCCGCTTGCGGGAATAGATTCATCAGCCGGTCTCCTGTTCGGTTCTTCCAGCAGCCGTACAGCAGGAACAGGCCTGGCAGGATCCCATGGAACAGGGCGTCGAAACCACCGGAAGTCAGCAGATCCAGGCGAATGGATTGAAAATGAAAGGTTCTGTTAAGTTCTTAGTCGAAGCCTCCCCTGTTGTCCAGGAAAATGAGTATCTTCGGTGCTTTTGACGCATCCGGTGCTTTTGACTCAAAGGATCGATGGCTTCACAACGTCATTCGGCACCACACCGTCATTCCCGCACCACAACGATAGGGGTAGGAACGGCGCATTGGTTTGCGCCGCCCCTCCCTCCGAACCGTGCTGGCGGATCTCCCGCACACGGCTCTCCGGT
>JABUEY010000013.1 GCA_013314815.1 Syntrophobacteraceae bacterium | reverse complement strand
TAAATGTTCCCGAGATAGATCAACACCCAGACAAAAATAAGAACCACGCAACGGACTGACTTCTTCTGAAACAGCATGAGATCCCACCCTGAATAGGAAAGTCTCCCGAAATCTTTCGGCAACACTTCACATGCAGCGTGGAACGGATCCCGGAGCCCGATCATGGAGATTCGGCGGCGAAATCAGCGGCATCGTTCCACGGACAAGCGTTATTCCGGCTCCTCCAGCTCCTTCTTCTTTCGCGATCGCTCCCTGTAAATCAGGTAGACGTTCCTCAAATAGATCACCAGGCCACTCGCCTGCCCGACAATGAAGACCGGATCCCTGCGCAGAGCGGCGTACACCAGCAGGAGCCCCCCTCCGCCGATGCTTAGAAACCAGAAGGCGGGCGGGACTACGCTGCGCCCGAGCCTTTCACTCACAATCCACTGCACAAGGAATCTTGCAGAAAAGAGTCCCTGAGCGACAAACCCCAGAACAAGCAAACTCGTTTCCATGGAAAATCCTCAACTCCACCTTCAAAGGCTCGGCACTGTGTCCGGAAACAGCCGGCGGATCATATCCCGCCATTTTATCCATCGATTTATCAGAATATCAGGAATGCGAACAAAACAAAACGAAAGCCGCAGTCTCAATGCCGTCCCGTTCGACGTTCGAAAGAGAAGCAATGATTTGTTCGAGGCTTTCGTGCCCTGGACGAAAGCAGGGACCACGGACATCCGGGGCATGGAGGGACCAGGGTGAGGGAGTGTGACACAGCATCAGGCAAAAAGCAAGCAGGCGGAAAGGCTGGGATTTCACGAAAGGCTGCGTTGAACCGGAGAAAGGAAAAGGATGTGTGATACTGCGTGAACAAGGGGGAACGCAACCCGTCTTTCGAACCTGCCGGGCGTATGCAGGGCAGGTCTTTCACCAGGAAGCCATCAGGCTTCCTGCTCGAAATCCGCGCACTCCCCGGGCTCTGCAAGGTCGGCGTAATCCCTCGTCCATTCCTCGATCTTTCTATAAATGGAGCCCCTGGGATAGAAATCCAGGACACCCAGTTGCTTGATCTTTTCCACGTCCTCTTCGGGGAAATAACCTCCCGCTGTGACCCGGATGTGGGAAACGTCCTCCCTGGAGAGCGCTTCGAAAAGCCTGGCGAAGTCCTCGACCCTGGCGCCCGGCAGGGTGGTGATCCCAATGTGATCGACGGATTCCTGAATGGCTGACGCAACAATGGCTTCCGGATCTTGAAGCTCCGTGTACACAACCTCGAAACCCGCCTCGCAGCAGGAATGAGCCAGCTTCAGCATTGCCTTGTCATAGCCTTCGCCAAATTTTCCGATCAAAACCCTCAGCCTCTTTTTCTTCATGGATCGATCCTTCAACAAGTGGAGTTCCAGCCGGTGCGATCTTCATACAATATTTCGATAAAGTTTTCACCTGGAATATCCGCGTTCGAGGATCGGCGGAGTGACGTCTGCCGGCCGCCTGATTGAAGGGGCAAATCAACAGCGAAGGTCCGAACTGCGGATCCGGAGCGGGAGGACGGGTTGTGTGCCGGTCCTGCATGTCAAAGTGAATTTTCGCACTTTTTGCTCTTTACCAAACCATCCGATTCTTTTAGAATCGCTCCAAACCCCCTGTACATGAACGAAGGCAGGCTTAAGCAGGCTGTCGTTCCATGCCCTCGGCGCAATCATTCCCACGCCGCATCATTATGCAGATTCGCCCGATTGCCTCGCATACACCTCACTCGAGGGCGGGCGACAATTCTCCTCGCCGGGGATGCCCGGGAGGACAAGGCTGTTGTGGTCCGTGTAAAGACCGGATACACGACTGTCACCCCGCTTCCCAGCCCGAGCGCCGGTTTCGCGGGTGCCCGGCGGGGTGTGGAGACAGGCAGGTTCCCGTCGATACAGGACGGAGGAACAGGCACAAATCCATGTATCTCAGCTGTATAAGGAAAGGAATGAACGGGACTTACATTCTCGCCCTGTCCGCCCTTGCCAACCTTGCGGGCGCCGTCGTCGCGGCAAAAGCCGCCCGAGGCAGAACAGGAACCAGCCTGCTGCTGGCCTCGGGTGCATGCATTCTGCTGGCTCTCGAACCGTGCATCCGAATCTTCCGGATGTTCGAATTCGGGTCCTTCCAACCCTATGAACTGCCGGGTACTTCAGACTTCCTCTTTCTGGCCGGATCCCTGCTTCTTCTTGCAGGCATCCTGGCAGCCTTTCTTTCATCCCGAAGTGATGCAGAACCCAGGTCGCAGATAATAAATGATGAAAAATACCGAATCTTTTTTGAGGAGTCCAGGGATGCCATCTACCTGGTGAACTCGGAGGGGCGGATTATGGACTGCAACGAGACCATGCTGAGTCTTTTCGGCTGCAGCCGCGGCGAAATGATCGGGCGGGATGTCGCCGAGCTCTATGCAAACCGTGACGAACGCAACGAATTTGCAGGCAGACTGTATCGAGAAGGTTACGTCCGGGATTACGAACTGAAACTTCGAGGGAGGATGAACAGTGAAATAAACTGCATGGTCACCGCTGCCCTGGTCAGGAGTACAAGCGGGGCCATCGAGGGATACCAGGGTATCGTCAGGGATATCAGCCGTCAAGAGGAGATGCAGGAGAGGCTGATCCGGAAGAACCACCTGCTTGATATCGTCCTCAATGCGTCTCCCATCGGTATGTGTCTCGTCCAGTGCAATACCCTGAACTGGGCGAACAGGGCCATGTGCAACATGCTGCAGCGCGAACTCCGGGAGATTCAGGGCAGGGAGATGTCCTGCCTGTACTCGGACGAGCGCGAATATGCTCTGGTGAGCAGGCAGATTTTCACACCGTCAAGCGAACAGGCGGAACGCAGAGCCCTGACGCGCTGGATCCGCAAGGACGGGTCGATCATCCAGGTCCTGCTCCAGGCAGGAGCCCTCAACCCCCTGGAACCATCCCGGGGCAGGGTCATCGCGGCCCTCGATGTCACCGAACTGAAGCAAAAGGAAACAACCCTCCGGGATAGCGAAGACCGCCGATTGAGATTCATGGAGGATGATCTGGCGGGGGTTTATATCTCTACCCCCGAAGGACGGCTCCTTTCCTGCAATTCCGCATTCGTCCGCCTCCTTGGATTTTCTTCCATCCAGGAAGCCATGGATTCGAATCTTCAATTCCTCTACGAGGAACCCGCAGCACGGAAGAAGTTCGTGGAACTGGTATGCAAAGAAAGGAAGGTCGTCGATTACCGCAACAGACTCATACGGCGCGACGGCAAATGCATCCATGTCGTCGAAAACGCCACCGGCATTTTCGACGCCGACGGGCAGCTCAGCATCATTAAGAGCTGCCTGCTCGATATGACCCAGCAGGCCGATCTTGAGGAACAGCTGCGCCAGGCTCAGAAAATGGTAGCCATGGGAAGACTTGCAGGAGGAATCGCCCATGATTTCAACAACCTGATCACCGCAATCAACGGATACTGCGACGTACTGCTCCTGCATCCGGGAGACGATGACTTCATTCGACGCAATGCCCTGGAAATCAAGAAGGCATCTGAACGAGCCGAGGCACTGACCAGGCAGCTGCTCGCATTCAGCCGAAAAAAGTTGCTCCAGCCAGTCGTGGTGGATCTCAACGCAGTGATCTTCGACATGGTAGCCATGCTCGAACGAATCATCGGTGAACACATCGAGCTTTCCATGGATTTGAGTCCGGCTCTCGGGCGAATCCGAATCGTCAAAGGACAGCTGGAACAGGTCATCCTGAACCTGGTGGTGAATGCGAGAGACGCCATGCCCGAGGGAGGAAAGCTGACCATTGAAACGGCCGACATCACCATCGACGATGTCGATTCAGGTGGGCACCCGGCTGTTCAGCCCGGACGGTACGCGATGCTCGCCATAAAGGATACGGGCAGTGGAATGGACAGTTCCGTCCTGTCCCGCCTTTTTGAACCCTTCTTTACGACCAAGGACAGAGCAAAGGGAGCCGGCATCGGGATGGCCACCCTGTATGGGATCATCGAGCAGTGCGAAGGCCGGATCATTGTTGACAGCAAGCCGGGCTGTGGCACCACATTCAAAATATATCTGCCGTCCGTGGACGCGGATATCACGGACAATCTGCAGAACATGGCGCAGAGCTCACCCTCCCTCGGAACAGAAACGATTCTCCTGGTTGAAGACGACGAACTGGTGAGGAATATCCTGGCGGAGAGTCTTCACATGCGCGGTTACACGGTGCTCGTTTCGGGCACGGGCAACGATGCATTTCAGGTGTGCAAGGAGCATCCCGGCGGCATCGATCTGCTCGTGACGGACATTGTGCTGCCGGGGATGAACGGCCGCAAGCTGGCGGAAACCCTCGCGCGTTCACAACCCGGGATCAAAGTACTCTACATCTCCGGTTATACGGACCGGGGAATCATAGGGAACGGCATGATCGAAGCCGGCGCGGATTTTCTCCAGAAGCCTTTCGGGCTGGATGCTCTTGCAGAAAAGATACGCGAAGTGCTCGATAGAGGAAAGGCCGGCAAGGAATTCAGCACCCTCGAGGATAGAGCGGGCAGGACGGCAAACAGTCTCCCGCGGCAAAACAAATGTGTCAGTCATTGACGGGTTCATCCGGCCCGGAACGCTTGCCCGAAAACTCGATCCCGTATTTCTTTATTTTGTAATGGATCGCTCTGCGGCTGATTCCAAGAAGTTGTGCAGCTTCCTTCTGGACCCATCCCGCCTGCTGAAGTGCCCTTAGAATGGCGTTCCGTTCATTGTCCTCGAGCAGCATCGAACCCGCGGCCGCCTGCGCCTTGACGGGAGCATGAGGGAGGCCGCTCAAGTGCAGATCACTTGGAAGCAGCACTCCGTTCCTGCACAGGACGGCACCCGCTTCGAGAGCATTCTTGAGTTCTCTGACATTACCGGGCCACGGATATTCACACAGCCACTTGACTGTTTCAGGGGGCAGCGTTACGGGAGCAATATTCTGGTTCTTACAGAACGATTCGATGAAGTGCCGGGCCAGGATGGGAATATCTTCCTTTCTTTCGCGCAGCGGCGGGATTTTCAGCGTGACCACGCGCAGGCGATAGTACAGATCTTCACGAAAGGTTCCCGCCTCGACTTCCTCGGGCAGGTCTACGTTCGTTGCCGAAAGTACCCTGCAATTGACCGGTATCTCGCGAAGGTCCCCGATCCTTCGTATCTTGCGGTCTTCTAGAAATCTGAGCAGCCGAACCTGCATCTCGGGGGATATATTGCCGATTTCATCCAGGAAGAGTGTTCCTCGGTCCGCTGCTTCGATCAGACCTTTCTTGTCGCGGATGGCATGAGTGAAAGCCCCACGAACGTGTCCGAATAGTTCACTTTCCAGCAGCCCGGTGGGGGTGGATCCACAATCCACAACCACAAAAGGCAGGTCCCTTCGCGGCCCTCTCTGATGAATCAGGCGCGCAACCCGCTCCTTACCGACCCCGCTCTCCCCCAGTATCAGCACATTCACATCACTGGGAGCAACCCGGTCGATGAGGTCGTAGAGCTCCCGCATCGCCGGGCTCTTTCCTCCCCACAACTCCTGGTCCAGGGGCGGAAGAGGTTCGAGAGACGGGCGTACCGGCCTCTTTTTCATGATCTCCTGGACCTTCAGCAGAAGGTCTCTTCCCTCGAAGGGCTTGGTCAGGTAGTCGACGGCTCCCGCCTTTACGGCCTTCACTGCGTCGGGAATGGTCCCATATGCGGTCAGAAAGATCACGGGAAGCACCGGCTTCAGGGAACGTACTTCCTCGAACAGGTCCATTCCTCCCATGCCGGGCATTCGCACATCGGTAATCAGGAGGTCTACCTGCTGGGACTTAATGATTTCAAGGGCCTCCTGTGCGGACGTGGCCTTCAGGACCTTGAATTCCACCGAAGACAGCCTCGCTTCGAGCACTTCGAGGATGTGCAGGTCATCGTCCACCACAAGGATGGTCTGCTTGGAAGGCAATGTGTGTCCCCCCTCGTCGCGCTTCCTCAGGGTGAGGAAACTTCCTGTTTTCGTTCCTGAAACTTCAAGTGAATCTCCTCGAGCGACTCGATCTGGTGCCGGAGTCTCTTGATCTCTCTTTCCCTGGCATCCAGCCTGTTCTTCATCTGGTCGATCTCCTTTTCCTTCGCCTGGAGGAGGTTCTTATACATCAGGATGTTGTTGATGGTCATATCCTTGACTGGTTTGGCTGCCTGGGGATACGGCGTTTCGGGCATAATGGGAGGAGTGATCCTGCCGAGGAACGGGGTGAGCATGCGGGGGTCCTCCCTGTCCAGGTCGATCGAGTTCTGCCGGCTCCAGCAATCCCAGAGCGACATGGCCTCGTTGTATTCGTCGGCGGTCTGAGCCAGAATAAGTCGAGTGCACGCCAGCGCATAAAGAGCTTTCCGACCGGTCGATTCCGTTCGAGCGGTTTCACTCAGTACTTCGAAGATCGCGGTTGCCTCATTGTAGTTGCCGGTCTTGAAGGCGTAAATTCCTTCCTCCCAGGTCCTGCGCTCCTCTTCCTGCCACGGAGGAATCTCCGCTCGAGGTTCGGGCGCAGGAGGGGAAGCACAACCGATCAGAGCCAAGACCACCATTGCCGGCAACCACAGCCGGGCCCAGGCTGAAAAGCTCCCTGAACGGGACTTTTGCTTATCCATCTCTGTCCTTTCGAACCACGGGCAGGGTAAAACTGAAGGTGCTCCCATCTCCCGGCGTGCTGTTCACCCATACTTCACCACCGTGCGCCTCCACGATGTGCCTGGATATGCTCAACCCCAGCCCCACTCCGTCCACCTCGTTCCGAATGCCCGAAGCCCGGTAATATTTGTGGAAAACCAGCGACAGCTCTTCTTCGGGAATTCCCGGACCGGTGTCCGTTACCGAAAACCGAAGGCGTTCGTCACCTTCTCGATTGTCCGCCTCGACATCCACAAGTATCCGGCCTCCCTGCGGCGTGAATTTGATGGCGTTGCCCAGCAGATTGAGCAGGACCTGCTGCAGGTTCTCGGGATCGCCCATCACCTCGGGCAGTTCAGGACTCACCCTGGCTTCTATCCGGATCCCCTTCGCCTCGGCCGCCGGAGTTACGCGGTATATGCCTCCCTCCACGAAGGAGGACGCATCAAAAGGGCGGGGCTTGATACTGACGGCTCCCGCTTCCAGCCTGGAAACCTGCATCAGGTGATTCAGAAGATCACAAATCCGCTCGATCTCGCGGCTGGCAATCTCCAGGAAACGTCTCTGCCGGTCGTTGATATCCCCCATCACCTCTTCCGCTATAAGATTCACCGACTCGCGGATAGATGTGAGGGGAGTCCGTATCTCGTGGCTCAGCATCGATATGAAATCGGAACGCATACGCTCCTCTTCCGCAAGACGAGCCGCCATGTCGTTGAAGGCACGTGCCAGTTCACCGAATTCGTCCTTGGTGAGAATCGGTATCGGCTCACTCAGCCCCTCCTGCGATATGGACCGGATCCCTCTTCGAAGCTCACGCAGAGGCCTGTTCATCGAGTGCCCGAGGAAAACACTCCCCAGAAGCCCGGCCATCACGGAGAACCCCAGTCCTATGAATCCCCACCGCACAGCCATCCTGCCCCGGTCGTTAAGGTTCACCATCTCCGACTCGATCTTTAACTCGTTGGCCGCTCTTGCCCTGGAAATCTTCTGTATCCATTCGTTGATCACCTCCTCGGGAATCCAGGGGGTCCTCGACGCTTCATTCGACTCCCCCTGCTGAGAGGAAGACGCCAGCTGAGCCTTGTAATCGACGTAGATCTCTTCCCATGGACTCTCTTCCTCAGGCAATTCCGCCCCGAAGCGCATGACCTCCACAAGGTTCCCTTCGAACTCCTTCTGGCCGGCAATGAAATACTCTTTGTAATCCTCCTTCTTCAACAGATCGTACTTGCGTTCGTTCTCCGCCATCCACAGAAGACTCTCGATCATTTTCTTCGATGACGAGGATATCTTGAAATTCTTGTTAACCACGTCCTCGGATATTCTCATGATCTGCTGCATATGAACGTACAGGATCACGATGGTACCGTAGAATATGCAGGCCAGTGCAAAATACCAGAAGAAAAGCTTCATCATTATCCCGAATTTTATCTTCATCGTCTGCACCAGGTTGCTTCAAACCGCCTTCCGGCACCCAGATCTTCCCGCTTTGCACCGATTTCCACTTCGCAATGCTCCATGACGAACAGACTCCGTCGTCCGCTGGATACCGCACCGGCCTGTCTGTCTTCCAAGAGAACGAAGAACTACCAGGTCCCGCGGAAAAAGCTTCTCATTGCATGAATCCATCCCTCGGGTGCGTCGAAAGACAGCCCGGACCGGCTCCGTGAACACAAATCAGGGGGCACCGCACCGCCGAAACGATTATTTCAGCTGCTTGACTGGTTAATGATAGTGAAATGCACCCGAAGAGTCAATCAACCTTGAATGTTGAATAAACATAGTGATACTGAATGGATAAGACCGTGTCTCCGACTTTTGTCCGTTCTTCTGCACCCAACTGATCTCTTAAAAAAATAGGCCAAACAGTCCCGGCATTTTTCCATCAACGAGTACCTCCGGTGCTTTTCATGCATCCGGTGCTTTTCACACAAAGGATCGAAGGCATCGCAACGTCATTCGACATCGCAACGTCATTCACTCAACAAGGTCATTATCGAGAAGGCGGGAAACCAGTCCAAGTCTTTCCCATCTATTGAGACTGTTCCGCCATGCGCGGTTACCCTTCCTGGATTCCAGCCTTCGCGGGAATGACGGTGTTGAGGAAGTGCGGTGTTGGGGCACTGACGGTATTGAGGCAATGAGGGTGTTGTGAGACTGAAGTTGTCGCGGGAATGACGGTGTTGCGGGTGCATTCCACCTTTTGTATGACAACTGCCCGGGTACGCGTTTATGAGAAGATGCCGGAAGAACCATTGTTCGAAGACCGCCTGCCCGTCATAACCGCGGTTGGCCTCGTTCTTTATATACCACCGTCCAGGGCCTTATGGGATGTCGGTTTCTTCACGGATTTCCAATTCGAGGGCTTCCCTGTCCTCACGCTCCAGGACCGCGCTCAACCGCTCCATGTCCAGGAAGCCCCCTTCCGAGTGCACCTGCGAGGTGAGCTTCAGCATGCACACTCCGTTTACATAAACACCGAGGGTACCGGAAAACCCTGCAGCCCGAAACACCATGCCTGCGTTCTCCTCGTCATAGGAGAACGTCAGCCGCACGGGATGATCCCGGTCTGTTCGGAAAATACCCTGCCACGAGCAGTCTTTCAGCCATCCCTTCTGCATCTCGGAGGCGAATTCCGCACCGCAGTATCCGCCCGCGCGCAAGCCTTCCTCCTCGCCTCCGGTAGTCAATGGTCCCCGTTTTCCCGCTTTCCACTTCCTCCAGAAGATATTCAATACCGCAGCGGGCTCCGGCAGCCGCCCTCGACCGTACTTTTCCCCGATCTCGGGATACAGGCTCAGAATGTCTTCCACATCCACTCTCAACCTCTCGGGAATCTTGGAGATAACCTCGTCTCGACACTCGAGGTACGGCCTGAGAATTTCATGGACCTCGTCTGAGGGAAGCATTCCCAGGAGCATCAAATTTTTGAGGCTCCTGAAGACGATGTCGGGGAATCCATGGTAAAGTCGGTCTTCGGTCATGGGCTCGACTCCCTGTCTGCCGTCAGCAGAAAAGCGCCATCGTCTGCCTGTACATGCACTCACGCTGTCCGGCCAGGAGAAAACGGTTCACATGGTCGGACCTGTTTTCCAGGTTGAACTGGCGAAGAAGCTTTTCCAGGAAAGGCTTTCTGTCCTCTCCCTGCAGCCAGGCGTAAAGAGTACCATCCCACCGGCCTTCTTCGTAGTTGTCCCTGGAATGTTCCGAATCCTCGTTGATGATCTTTCCATCGACCGCCCTGGCAAGGAGGTTCTTGAAGGACTCTCTCAAGTACACGGTCCCGTGGAAGCAGACATTCTGCCTGTCGGTCTTCACCAGGTCGATCAGCAGGTAAGCCAGCCACACCATGGTCTTGACCCTCATCTGTTTATCCTGGTCCACCGGCGGTTTCTCGTCGGGATCAGAGAACATCTGCATGAAGACGGCGATGTCCCGTGCCTCAGGAGCCTTGATGCGCTTCGGGAACAGGCACCTTGCGATCATCGTGACCGCCTCCGCCTGATACGGGATGATCACCCTGTCCGAATCGGGACCGGGGTCCACGCCGAACGCGTCCTCAAGAACCACCTCAACCGTCTCGTACTCCTTGAACAGTGTGAAGTGCCTGACCTCTATCCCGGCACGAACCCGCTCAATCAGGTACCGCACCAGGAAGTCACGGGCTTCATCCGCTTTCGCCCGGTAGCTTTTCCGTCTCCGGTTGAAGATCTCCGAAATCCGGCTCGACAGAAACGCCCTGTTCTCTTCTGCAACCTCGGCAAGCGCCCTGAAAGACGGCCTCCTTCCCCACACATCGATGTGCTGGTCGATGAATCGACCGGCCTCATTGCCCCAGTCCCGCATGCGCCGACTCCATGAGGGTTGAATGAACCGATCCGGTGGAAATTCCTCAGCAGCCTTCGAGGAAGAAAGGAAGACGGGCTGCGAAGAGTTTTCCGGCAGCACGCCAGGTCGTTCAGGGCAGGACCTCGTCTGCTGGCCTGTAGAGTGCTTCGAGTCCGAAGGCCTCGGCGACCGGCTTGAAGGTAATGGTGCCCCTGTACAGATTCAGTCCCTTTCTCAAGGCCATGTTCCTGCGGCAGGCCTTTTCCACGCTCATGCCGGCAATCTTCAAGCCGTATTTTACGGTACGGTTGTTCAGGGCAAACGTCGACGATCGCGCGTAGGCTCCCGGCATATTGGCAACACAATAATGTATAATGTTATCAACTAGGTATACTGGATCATCGTGTGTGGTGGGGCGGGATGTCTCCGCACAGCCTCCCTGGTCGATGGCCACATCCACGAACACACAGCCGGGCTTCATCATTCCGAGATGTGCGCGGGTGATGAGTTTGGGCGCCCTGGCTCCCGGTATGAGGACGGCTCCGATAACCATATCCGCCTCTCGAAGCCCTCTTTCAATGGTGTAACTGTCCGCATAGATAGGTGAGACATTGAGCGGCATGATATTTCCAAGGTTTTCAAGCGTATCCAGGTTGATGTCCAGTATGGTCACCCAGGCGCCCAGGCCCGCCGAAACCCTTGCGGCATTGCTCCCCACCGTACCTCCCCCAAGAATCAGTACATGGGCGGGAGCCACCCCGGGAACTCCCGTGGGCAGCATCCCACGCCCTCCATGGATGCGGGCCATGTAATATGCCCCCATGATGGGAGCCATCCGCCCCGCGACTTCACTCATGGGTTTGAGCAATGGCAGGGATCCATTGGCCTCCTGCACGGTCTCGTATGCCAGCGCAATAATCTCCCTTTCCAGGCAGGCTCGTGTGAGCTGTTCGTCGGCGGCAAAATGGAAGTACGCGTAGATGACCTGACCGGACTTCATCAGGCCGTATTCCCCGGGCATTGGTTCCTTCACCTTGACGATCATCTCGGCGATGTTCCAGACCTCTTCGGCCGTATCGACCATCTTTGCCCCCGAGTCCTCGTATTCCGCATCGAGGATACCTGCGCCGACACCTGCTCCCTTCTGCACGTACACTTCATGACCCGCCTGCCTGTAGGCCCTGACCGATCCCGGTATAATACCGGCACGGTATTCGTTGTTCTTGATTTCCTTGGGACATCCTATTTTCATGGAACATCACCTCCTGATAGCAAGACAATGCCTCGTAACACCGGTGTTTTCAGGACTTCGGCCCTCGGGCGGCTTTCCGCCGCCGAGGCAACCGGGCGCAGGCCGGGGAAGAAATCGCCCCGCGGTAAAAACCGCCTCACGGCCATTACTTATATCGGAATTCGCTTGCCGTTTGAACGCAATTAATCCGTTCACTCGTGAAAAACCAGGGTCATCAGGGAACCTTCCCGCCGTCCCGGACACACGGCTCCTCGAAACCAAGCTCCTCCTTCGACGAAGGCAGCTCGTCGATATCCTTCGCATCAGCCCAAGCAACGTCCCACGAGCCGGGCTCACAACCAACTATGTTCTCATGAACGAGTACCTCCGGTGCTTTCACGCAAAGGACCGACAAAATCACACCGTCATTGCAGTGAAGATCACAGCGTCATTCCCGCAAAGGGGGAGAAAGAAGTTCGGCCGCCTGTCACGAATCGCGATTGACAGGTTTTTCCTTTTGTGCTGTAAGAGCGGCATATCCCGATCATTACATTCACTGTTTCCGAAGGTACGTCTTTGACTCAATAAACACTGAGGAGGGCCACGATGCGAAGGACCACTGTGATCCTGGGACTGGTTTTGACGGTATCTTTTTGCGCTTCGACTTTATGCTGGAGCGCCGATACCATCAAGATCGGATTCAACATCCCCCTGACCGGCGATATTCCGAAGGTCGGAGAAAGCTCCAAGTTTGCAGCCGAAATCTTTAAGGACGAGGTGAACGGGGCGGGTGGGTTGAAAGTAGGCGACAAGACTTACAAGCTGGAGTTTCTTTATGAGGACAATGAGTCCAAGGCAGAGTCGGCCACATCCGGCGCTTTGAAACTCATCACTCAGAACCAGGTCCTCGCCCTGATTGGCCCCCAGTCCAGCAAACAGGCCATCCCTGCAGGTGAAGTCTGCAACGACAACAGGACACCCATGATTTCCCCCTGGTCCACCAATCCGAAGACCACGGAAAATCGCCCTTGTGTTTTCAGGGCCTGTTTCCTGGATCCATTCCAGGGTCCCGTTGCGGCCAGGTTTGTGACGGAGGAGTTCGGAGCCAAGAAGGCCGCCGTGCTTTATGATATAGCCAGCGACTACCCCAAGGGGCTGGCGGAGTATTTCAAGAGCTCATTCGAATCTATCCACGGTGCGGGATCCGTTGTCGCCTTTGAAACCTTCACGACCAAGGACAAGGACTTCAGCGCCCAGTTGACCAAGATAGTCAATTCGGGAGCCGACGTGCTTTTTACGCCCCAGTATTACGATGAAGTTCCGCTCATCGTGAAGCAGGCTCAGGAGCTCGGATGGAAAAAACCCATCATGGGCAGTGACAGCTGGGGTTCCGCGGAGCTCATGAAACTCTGCGGGGATTCCTGCAAGGGCTATTTCTTCAGCACGCACTATGCCGCGGCGGGAGCCAAGGGAGCTACCAAGGAGTTCATCGACAAGTACAACGCCCGGTACGGCTATGTCCCCGACGATGTCGCCGCACTCACCTGGGATGCCATCAGTCTGCTCATCAAGGCCATCGAGAACACCGGAGGACTGACGGGCAATCTGGCCACGGACCGAAACGCAGTCAAGGACAGGCTGACTGAAATCAAGGACTTCGAAGGCATTACGGGCAGGATGACTTTCACTGCCTCGGGTGATCCCATCAAGTGTGCCGTGGTCGTCAAGATCAACGATAAAGGGGAATTCGAATTCTACAAGTCGGCATGTCCGTAACCTGTAACGCCATGCCACGTCATTTGCACACAAAGGCGGGAAGGAATTCCCGCCTTTGTGTGTGCCGGCACTAAAGGAGTCGCTCCTCTTGGAACTGCAGATATTCATGCAAAACCTTCTCAATGCACTCCAGTGGGGCAGCTTTTATGCGCTCATCGCACTGGGATACAGCCTCGTCTATGGAGTGCTCCTTCTGATCAATTTCGCCCATGGAGACATCTTCATGGTGGGAGCCTACCTCGGGTTTTTCATTGCCACCTTCCTGCTCGGGCAGTACGCCTTCGGGCTTCCCTTCGCCCTGGATCCCACAATTATTTTCATCATCACCCTCCTGTTCACCATGATCCTCACCGCGGGGCTGGGCGTAACGATAGAGCGGGTTGCATATCGTCCTCTGAGGCGCAAGGGGGCATCGCGCCTTTACGTGGTGATCACCGCCCTCATGTGCGGGCTCATCCTCGAAAACGGCAACCTGGCCCTGCTTGGTGCAAGCCGGCGCAGCTTTCCTGAACTTCTGCCCAAGACGGTCTACGATGTCGGGGGGCTCGCTCTGAGCAATACCAAGCTGCTGGTTATCGTCGCCACCCTTGTCGTGTTCGTGCTTCTCGAAACCATTGTGCGAAAGACGAAGCTGGGAATGGCCATGCGTGCCATTTCTTATGACCGGATGGCTGTCCCCCTCATGGGGATTCCCATAGATACGGTGATCGTGTTCACCTTCGTGCTTGGCTCATCCATGGCAGCCCTGGCCGGAGTCCTCTTTGCCACAACCTACCCGGTGCTTGAACCTTACATGGGAGCCCTTGTCGGCTGGAAGGCCTTTATTGCAGCAGTACTGGGAGGAATAGGGGAAATCCGGGGAGCCTTTGTCGGCGGATTTCTGCTCGGATTCGTGGAAATCTTCGTTGCGGCATTCTTCCCGTCGACCTTGAGGGATCTCATCGCCTTCAGCATTCTCCTCGTTTTCCTGAGCATCAAGCCGACAGGAATCTTCGGAATTGCCAGGGCTACGAAGATCTAAGAACCAGGACAAAAAAATGCGCAGGTTTACCTCTGCCGCCTCATACTCCCTGCTTTGCATCCTGCTGATCGCCGCTGCTCACGGCGACTGGATAAACGCCTATATCCAGATTGTCATCATGTTCATAGGCATCAACATTATCCTTTCTTCCTCCCTCAATCTCATCAACGGCTACATGGGGGAGTTTTCCGTCGGCCATGCGGGCTTTATGGCGGTGGGAGCCTATATCACATCCGTGCTCAACGTCTGGCTTTTTACGTCCAGCCAGGTATTTGGTCCGGCGCTGCTTTCTCCGTCCAGTGCTATTCTTCTTTTTCCCGTAACCCTGCTGGCGGGAGGGGTGGGAGCGGCCCTGGCAGGCCTGCTGGTGGCCGTTCCATCGTTCCGGACCCGGGGCGATTACCTGGCCATCATCACACTGGCCGTAAATTACATCGTGAAGAGTTCCATCGAAAACATGCAGGTCATCGGGGGAGCTCGAGGCTTCATGGGCATGCGGGGCGTGGTCAATTCCATGCAGGATGTCGTCAACCTGCCGTGGACCCTTGTGTGGGTATGCACCTGTGTGGGAGCGACAATATGGATTCTGTACCGCTTTGTCAATTCGACATACGGCAAGGGGATCATAGCCATACGTGATGACGAGATTGCCGCGGAGATCATGAGTGTCGACACACAGCGGATGAAGATGATAGCCTTCATGCTCTCGTCGGGCCTGGCAGGGATTGCGGGTGGACTCTTCGCCCACGTGCTCGGCTATATCAACCCGGGAACCTTCACCATCATGAAATCCACGGAGGTCCTGGTGATGGTCTACCTTGGCGGAATGGGGTCCCTGAGCGGATCCGTGATCAGTGCCATCGGCCTCACCCTGATTCTCGAACTTTTCCGCCCACTCCAGGTAGCCAAATGGGTGATCGTTCCCCTGCTGCTCATCCTTCTCATGCTTTTCCGCCCGGAAGGCATCCTGGGGAACCGGGAACTCACCGATGTGTTCCCGAGACTTCGTCGGTGGTTCAGTTTGCAGGAAAGGCAACCATAGATGTCACTTCTTGAAATCCGGAGCCTGACTCACTTCTTCGGCGGACTCCGAGCCGTCTACAATTTCGAACAGACCCTTTCCAAAGGGGAACTGGTCGGGCTCATCGGCCCCAACGGCGCGGGAAAGACCACCGTATTCAACCTGGTCAGCGGCTTCTATCAGCCCACTCAAGGGGAAATCACCCTGGTGGGGAAAAGCATCCTCGGGCTTCGTCCGCACCAGGTCACCGCAATGGGCATTGCCCGCACCTTCCAGAATATCAGGCTGTGGAATACCCTTACCGTGTTCGACAACCTGTGCATTTCTCAGCACCACCAACTCGAATACGGTTTGCTTCACACGGTGCTGAGAAGCCGTCGTTTCCGGGAGAACGAGCAGCGGGTGATCAGAACGGCCGAACAGATGCTCGATATTCTCAACCTTCGGCACTATGCCATGGAATACCCCAAGAATCTCCCCTATGGTCTCCAGAGGCGCCTGGAAATCGGGCGCGCCCTCTGCATGCGCCCCGCACTCCTCCTTCTGGACGAACCCGCCGCCGGCATGAATCCCGGTGAAGTCGACGAACTGATCAAACACATCAAATGGATTCGCGACGAATTCAAATTGACCATCTGGCTGATCGAACATCACATGCGGGTGGTAATGAACATCTGCGAGCGGATCAAGGTGCTCGATTTTGGTGAAACCATTGCCGAAGGCCCCCCCTCGGTCATTAGAGAAAACAGGCGAGTGATACAGGCGTACCTGGGAGACGAAGAAACGACTTATGCTTGAAGTGGAGAATCTGCGCGTACGTTACGGCAATATCGAGGCTCTACAGGGTATCTCCTTTCATGTCAGGGAAGGAGAGATGGTGGCGCTGCTCGGATCAAACGGGGCAGGAAAATCGACCACCCTGATGAGCATCATGCGGCTGCCGCCTCCCGAAGGTCCCACCGTTGCCTCCGGGTCCATCACCTTCAATGGAGCAGACCTTCTCCCCGTCGCCGCCCACGACATCGTGGCCCGGTACGGAATCGGCCTGGTACCGGAGGGAAGGCATATTTTTGGTAATCTCACCGTTTTCGAGAATCTGAAACTGGCCACCTTTGCGCGCAAGGACACGCAAAAGCTCCCGGACGACTACGAAAGGGTTTTTTCCCTGTTTCCCCGCCTGAGAGACCGGAGGCATCAGCGGGGAGATACGCTGAGCGGGGGAGAGCAGCAGATGCTTGCCATGGGCAGGGCGTTCATGAGCGGGGTCCGGTTCATTCTCCTCGATGAACCCTCGATGGGCCTTTCCCCCCTGCTCATGCAGGAACTCTTCCGAGTTCTGAAGGAACTGAACGAGGCGGGGACTACCATCCTCGTGGTGGAACAGAACGCACGCATCGCGCTCAAGTATGCTCATCGTGCGTACGTCCTGGAGGCGGGAAAGATCGTGATGGATGGACCGGCTCATGAACTGGCACGAAACAGCGAGATTCAAAAGGCTTACCTGGGATAATTCGCCGATTGCAGGCGGTGAATCGAACCAGCCAATGAGAACGGCCGTCCGCAACCCCCTTTCTTTCCCCTTCGATGCCCTGGAGCGAATGCTCCGCACCCGGGACTTTTCGCTCGTATCCGTCATACTCTGCCAAGAAGAAACAGCAAGGAGAATGTGATGAACATACTCATATGCGACGGAATGCACGAAAGCGGCCTGGCACTCCTTCGATCCACCGAGGGTCTGAAAGTGGATATGCCCGACCAGTTGAATGCCGATGAAATCAAGGCTCGACTTCCCGATTACGATGCCATCATCGTGCGCAGCCGTACGCAGGTCACAGCCGACCTGCTGGAGAACGCTCCCCGCCTCAAGGTGATCGGACGGGCGGGCACGGGGGTGGACAACATCGACGTTCAGTCGGCCAGTGCACGCGGGATCCTGGTGATGAACACGCCCGGAGCGAATGCCGTGGCTGCGGCAGAACACACCCTCGCCCTCATGCTGTCCCTTGCCAGGCACATCCCCCAGGCCACACAGTCCATGAGGGAGGGCCTTTGGGAAAAGAAGGCCTTCATGGGTACCGAACTGTATGAACAGACCCTGGGAATCATAGGCCTCGGAAAGATCGGCAGTATCGTGGCAGATCGGGCACTGGGCATGAAGATGAACGTACTCGGCTACGATCCGTACATCATTCCGGAGGCTATTGCGATACTCGGCGTGGAAAGCGTTTCACTCGAAGAACTCCTCGCCCGCTCTGATTTCATCTCCCTTCACACTCCCTCGACGTCGGAAACCCGAAAGATCCTCAACCGGGAGAACCTCGCAGCAACCAGGCCCGGAGTCCGGATCATCAACTGCGCCCGCGGTGATCTCGTCGACGAGGAAGCCCTCTACGAATTCCTTGTGAGTGGGCATGTCGCCGGAGCTGCCCTGGATGTCTTTGCGAAGGAACCCCCTGCTGGAAGTCCCCTGCTGCAGCTCAGGAACGTCATCTTCACACCTCACCTCGGGGCATCGAGCTTCCAGGCTCAGGCCAATGTCTCCCGGGCCATTGCGTCCCAGATTGCCGACTACCTCCTCTACGGCATCATTCGCAATGCCGTCAACTTCCCGTCCCTTCGCCCCAAGGATTTCGAAAGGATCAAGCCGTATCTTACCCTCGCCGAACGGCTTGGGAGCCTGCAGGGACAGCTTTGTACTCCCGTCCAGCGTATCGAAATCACTTACAGCGGTTCGGATTTCCAAGACGTACCCCTGCAGCCCCTGACACAGACCGTAATAAAGGGACTGCTGGATCCTATCCTTGCGGAAAAAGTCAACTTGGTCAATGCACCTATCCTGCTCAAGGAGCGCCAGATCGAACTCTTTTCCACCGCTACGACGGAAGCCAGGGGATACACAGGCGAAATCACCGTCCGCGCCAGGGGAACGAGGGGCGAATCTTCCGTGGCGGGAACGGTTTTCCAGGGGGAGGAAATCCGGTTGGTCAGACTGAACAATTACCGCCTCGAAGCCGAACTCGAGGGGGTCAACCTCCTCGTTCAGAACCACGACAAGCCAGGTACGATCGGCTTCATCGGCACAACCCTGGGCAACTTCCAGGTCAATATCGCCAACATGCACCTGAGCAGGACTCCGGAAAGAGACAGGGCCATTGCCATCATACGCCTCGATGAAGAAGCCCCTGCCGAGGCACTCGATGAGCTGAGAAGGCACCCGAATATCATTTCCGTTCAGCAGGTCAGGCTCTGACCGGCAATGCGGACCAATGCGGCACTGCCGGAAAACAGCCTGCCGGGAGGTCAAACGCAATGAAAGTGGTTGCACCCGTAAGAGTCGAAAGAACATATACCCAAAGGCTTTGTGCCCGCCCCGATGTCGTCTTCCCTCTGCTTTGCCCGGTAAGGGAAACGGAATGGGTGGAAGGCTGGGACCCGCTGGTCGTCATTACCGCCACAGGAAAGGCCGAACTCGACTGCGTATTCCTGACGGGCCAAGACGACGCCGAATCCATCTGGGTCATTACCGGCTACGACCCTGACCGGTACAGGCTGGTCATCACCAGGTATACTCCCGGCATGACCGTCGCCCGGATCACCATCTCACTTACCGAAAATGCGGATCAATCCACTGACGCCGCCGTAACCTACATGTACACGGCGGTGAGCGAGGAAGGGAAAGAGTTCGTCGAGAACTACTCGGAGGAATACTTTGTCGAGTTCATGAAACACTGGGAAAACGCTTTGAACCGCTTTCTTTCTGAAGACGGGGAAGCACGCCGGGAGGAGCCGCCCCACGAATGAGTCCGGCACACGTCAAAAACCGAAAAGCTCCGTTCGGTCGGAGGGGGTAACCAAACGGAGCTTGAGGGGGTTAGGAGAAGGCGACATATTGTCGACCTTGGCTATTTTATAATCATTCCGAAAACGAAGATCAATCCTCTCCAGGTTGAACGCTTTCCGGCACAGAGAGCCTCCCCGACGGACACTCATGCACGACCATAATCCGCCCTCACATGCAGGAGCGGGCTAAATCTCAACAGGGTATATCCACCCGAAAGGATCTTCCTTCTCCCCGTATTGAATACCCACGATTTCATCATAGAGCTTTCTGGACCATTCTCCCACTCCACCGTCCTGAACCTTGTAGAACCTGTCCAGGTAGGAGATCTCTCCCACGGGGGAAATAACCGCGGCTGTGCCGGTGCCGAAGATCTCCATCATGGCGCCCGTCTGAATGGCGTCGATGACTTCGTCGATGGTGATGGGACGTTCGCTCACTTTTATACCCCAATGCCCGGCCAGTTCGATGACGGAGTCTCTCGTGACCCCCGGCAGGATGGATCCGGTGAGAGGGGGAGTGATCAGTTCGTCCTTGATGCGGAAGAAGATGTTCATGGTGCCCACTTCTTCCACAAAGCGGCGTTCTATGCCATCCAGCCACAGCACCTGGGTAAAGCCCTTCTTCTTGGCCATTTCGGCGGCAAACAGGCTGGACGCGTAGTTGGCCATCGTTTTCGCCTCGCCCACACCTCCCCGCACCGCCCGGACAAATTCGTTCGAGACATAGATCCTTATGGGATTGAATCCTTCCGCATAATAGGCGGCCACGGGTCCGGTGATGACGTAGTACAGGTATTCATTGGCCGGGCGGACTCCCAAGTGAGGTTCACTCGCGATCATGGTGGGACGGATGTAAAGAGAGGACCCGACGCTGTGAGGCACCCATTCGTGATCGAGGGCAAGAAGAGTCTCGACGACCTTGAACTGAAAGTCCACATCGACCTGGGGCATGCACATCCTGGCCGCCGACCTGTTGAAACGCTCCCAGTTCTTACGGGGCCTGAACAGGCGGATCTTGCCGTCCTTCCACCTGTATGCCTTGAGCCCTTCGAATATCCCCTGCCCGTAATGGAGGACCATCGCGGCTGGATCCATCTGCAGAGCATGGTAGGGAACGATTCTGGCCTCCCGCCACCCTTCGCCGGACCGGTAGTCCATGATGAACATGTGATCGCTGAACATTCTGCCGAAAACCAGCTTGCTCTCATCCGTCGGCTTGGGACGCCGCCTGGAAGGATCCGCGGGCTGCACCTTGATGTCCATTTCAACGCCTCCCTGGGAAAGATCATTCAATTCTTTATCCAACTGCATCCTCTTGAAAAAACGATCGGAATGCCGCGACGGAATAATACCCCATCTCAGCCCTTATTGCAGTGAGAAATGCGGTGATCTCAGAAATCGGCTGATCTGCTTGCTGTAATACTGAACCAGAACCCGGTTCCCCGCATCCGAGTACCATTCCTGATCCCTTTCTTTCATCCTTTCGATGTCCGTGTTTTTCTGAACGACGTTCTTTTCGAGGTAATACTTGAGCGCATTGCCGAACATGATCTTGGATACACTTTCGGGCCGTTCGATCAATTCCAGGTTGAGTGCCTTCTGGCCGAGGGTAAGCACCTTCTTGAGGAAGTCCTTTTCGGCAAGCGGTTTTTTCTGAAGATAGCGAAACGCGCGCAACACCAGCCAGTACCCTTCGAAATAGTTCCGCACGAGGCCATGGAATGAATGGGCCGCCCTGAGACCCCGGTGAGAGAGGATATAGGGTTGATCTCCCTCTCCCACAAGGTTGAGCCATCCCATCTTCTCGAAGGTGTCCAAAACGTCGGTGACCAGCTTTTCGTTGCTCAGCTGATTGTCATACACGAACTCGAACTTGAAGAAATTCTGCATGAACGCAACGTCTTCAAGAACCTGGGAGACGCTGAACCGAAAAGTCTGCTGTGAAAGGATGGACGTGGACACATAAGCGGCGGGAAGCAGGAAATGGATGATGTTGTTCTTATAGTATTCCAGAGTGAGACGCTTGCTGTCTTCCATGGTAAAGACTTCCTCTTCGAGGTCGTCGTCTTCGTCTTTGAGCTTCCCGACCATCTTGCTTCGTTCGAGGTCGTGCAGGGTTTCGGTCATGCCGACGTCATAGTTCTTGAGGGTGTTCGAGAACTTCACGCCCCAGAGGGCAAGGTAGTCGTAAAATGTTCGGCAGACCTCCTTGAACTCAGCGATGGAGACTCCATGCCGGGGCGTCGTCAGCAGGGCGGCGGATGCCAGCGCATGGGACGTCACGAGAGAAGCCTGGTTGATACTGTTGATGATCCTGTAGGCGAAATCCCGGTACATGGCGTGACGCTCCCTCGGGGCCGGCGGCGAGGAACTGCTCCGGTGCTTTTCCAGGTACCGCTGAAGGGATATGGGTTCGGCAAACTGTACGTAGACCCGTCCATAACGCTTCTTGAGAAAGCGCCTGACTCGAACGAGCTGCTTGATGTTTTCCTCGACCTTGCTCCCCCCGGACACTTCCTTCGTATAAGACTCCTCCTCCGGTATGCGATCGTAGCAGATCGAAGTCGGCACAAAAACCAGGTCATCCCGGAACCCTTCCTCCACCGCCTGGATCAGGATGGCCAGAAGACCGAGTTTAGGCAGGACCAGCTTGCCGGTGCGGCTGCGACCTCCTTCGATGAAAAACTCGATGTTGTGCCCGAGCTGAACCATCGTCTTGACATAAAGAGAGAAGACTTCCGCGTAGAACTTCATCCCCTTGAAGGTCCGGCGTATGAAGAATGCTCCCCCACGCCTGAAAATCGAACCCAGAGGCCAGAAGGCAAGATTCTTGCCCGCGGCGATGAAAGGACAGAAGAGATTGTGGCGAAACAATACGTACGACAGGATGAGATAGTCGATATGGCTCTTGTGACAGGGGATATATACCAGGGTCTCGTGCCGGGCGGCTCGCTTCACCTTCTGCAGACTGTCCACGTCCACCTCGATGCCGTCGAACAGGTTGTTCCACACCCAGGACAGGACCTTCTCCCCCAGCTGAATAAAGGCGTAGCTGTAACTGGCCGCAATTTCCTCGAGATACCCGTCCGCCTCCATGCGCACCTTCCACACTTCCACGTTTTGCGAGCGTGCCCGCCGCTGCATGTAGGTTTCGAGCCGCGGATGGTGGAGGATGATTTCCTTGAGTTCGAGTTTGCTCTTGAGGGTCGGCCCGACAATGGCCCTTTTGATCTCGTCGACGGAATCGATGAGGCCCCTTCGAAGTTCAAAAACCTGCTTGCGCTTCTGAGAGACGTTTTCTGACAGTTCAGGCAGGATTTCCTGGAGGTTTAACGCCTCCCCGACCTCGAGAATGGCGTGCGAGTACCCGCGCATGAAGGACAGAAACTTTCGGAAAGGCCCCGGCTGCTCCCTCTGTCCGAGGAAGAGCTCCATCGCTCCCCTGCGCGGACGCCCCGGGTGCCTGGTATACAGGAGCATCAGCGGGACAACGAAAACGGGTCGTTCCGTTTCCTTCTGGATCTCGACCAGGTGTTCAAGCGGGTCGTTTCCGACCAGGACTGTGCGCCGGTAGTACCCCTTTTTCCCCAGGAGGAACATGAGTCCCGTCAGGCCTTCCTGCACCTTTTTGCGATAATAACCGTCTTCGTAAGGGTTCGGAAGAGATCCCCGCCTGATGAAGTGGTAAAGATGATAGCCCAGGATCTTCATCGCATACCAGCGGGGCTGCCAGAGATAGGGATGAAGATCGAAGACAAAGGAGGCGGCAGGCAGGCCCAGCTGGTAAAGGCGAAGGCTGATATACACGAAGTCGAACTGAGACCTGTATTTTATGGCATAGATGATCGTACCGCGCCCGGCAAGATCCTCGATCACCCGCTGTTGATCTTCCGGAATGGATATCCTGGAAACAAGCCGCTCGAACCAGCCCTGGACAGGAAAATGAGGCTTCTTGTCTATCGAATATCCGAACGGGTCTTTCCGAACGAGAAAGTCCGTCTTTCTTTTCAGTTTTTGCCAAAATTCACGCATACCTTCATAAACCTCTGATCACCGGCAGGGCTGACACCACCTGAAATGAAGAATCGTAACTTAACAAAAATGCGCCGACAAACCAAATCCTTTTATTTCCAACCCGATGCGGGGTCAAGTGTAAGTTTGGCACGGCGTGCAGGTCGCCAAGCGCTTCACGTGCCCATCTCGTCAGTCCCGCACTGTCATGCCTTGAGAAGACCCTCGTAAAGACCGACCTCCGGAGAGGGTCAAATCCGTCGATGGTTTTGGCTTTCCATTTTAATCAATCGTTGCTATCTGAAAGAATGCCGATGGATAAACCGGCTCTGACAGTAAATGCACGCGCCGAATCAGGGAAATCCAGGTGGCGCTGAAAACCGACGGCACCCGTCAGGACCCACGAAGGATTCCCAGAGGGGAGGCATCCTGGAGTGTTAAGCGAACTGATCGTTCACAACTTTGCCATTATCAGGCACCTGGAGGTGTCCTTCGAGCAGGGGTTGAACATCGTGACCGGGGAGACAGGCGCAGGGAAATCCATCCTGGTCGGAGCCGTCAACCTTATCCTGGGGAGCCGGGCGTCCCAGGAGATGATCCGCACCGGCGCAGATGAAGCTTCCGTTGAAGCCTTTTTCAGTCTCCCGGATCGTCGTTTCGCGGCGGGCAAACTGGAAGAATGGGGAATCGATTCAACCGGCGACCTCATTATCAGGCGAACGATCGCCAGGGGCGGAAAGAGCCGTGTGTTCATCAACGGGCGGATGGCCGCCCTCCAGCAACTGCAGCAGCTTGCCCGGGGACTGATCTCCGTTTCCGGCCAGCACGAGCACCAGATGCTTCTCAACGCGGATGTGCATTTGGGGCTCCTCGACACCTTCGGGAGACTCGAACTCGAACGCGCGGACGTGGGCGAAGCCTATTCCCGGTGGGCACAAACCCTCGACAGCCTCAGGAAGGTGCGGAAGCTCAAGCAGGAACGGGCTTCCCAACTCGACTGGATGCGCTTCCAGCTCAACGAACTCGAAACCGCCCGCCTTCAGCCCGATGAAGACGTTTGTCTCCAACAGGAAATAAACATTCTGAAACACGCGGCTATACTCATGGATTCGGCTACGAATGCCTACCAGACCCTTTACGCGGCCCGGGGCTCGGTCCTCGAAAAGCTGGCCGACGTTGAAAAGAACCTGCAATCCTTATCGGGCATCGATCCCGCCCAGGAGCATTTCTGGCAGCATCTCGAACAGGGGCGCATTCACCTGGAGGAACTCGCACACGGCCTTCAGCAGTATACTCAACACATCTCCTCCGACCCCCAGAGACTTTCCATGGTCGAAGAACGCCTGGCATTCCTTCAACGCCTCGGGAAAAAATACGGCGGCAGCGTCGAAGCCATGCTGCAACGGCTGGCAGAACTACGCGAGGCGCTCACCCTCGAAGAGGATGCGGATTCCATCGAGGACAAACTGGAAAAGGAACTGGCCCGGCATCGCGCCCAATACCTGCAGCGGGCAACAGCTCTTTCCCGGAACAGGCACGAAGCTGCACTGCGCCTGAGCCGGGAAGTCCAGCAGACCCTGGCCGCCCTCGACATGCCGGGGGCGAGATTCTCCGTGGAATTCGGTCCCACGGGCGAAGAAGGTATCGAAAATGACACCCGTTTTACCCCCGACGGCATCGATGTGATTGAATTCTTCCTGTCGGCGAACCCGGGTGAAGATCTCAAACCACTCGGCCGGGTGGCATCGGGCGGTGAACTCTCTCGCATCCTCCTCGCCCTCAAATCCCTGCTCAGCCGGGAAGGAGAAGCCGAAACCCTCATCTTCGACGAAGTGGATGCAGGAATCGGCGGACGCACGGCAGACCTGGTAGGCCTGCAACTCCTGCAACTCGCCGCAAGGCACCAGGTGATCTGCATCACCCACTTGCCCCAGATCGCCTGCTACGGTATGAATCACTACAAGGTCGCCAAGCAGTCTGCCGGCGATGAAACTCTCACCACCATCGAACCTCTCACGGCGGAAGACCGATTGGAGGAACTTGCCCGAATGCTGGGAGGAATCTCCATCTCGGAGAGGACCAGAGCCCACGCCCGCGAGTTGCTCCTTCAGGCGAACAAGCGGATCGGGCATCCCGTTCATTGCGCGCTGGACGGCGAAAACTAAACCGTAAATCAACACTTATGAACGCTGGTGAAATCGATCCAGTTGAGTTCACTGGCCCTCCTCCACCCGTAGCCTCGCCAAACAAACGCACCCGGTTCAGCGTGTACACCGTCACGAAATTTGCTCCAGCCCGGAAATGATCGTATCCCTTCTGAACAGATAGCCCGTTTCTTCGTGGGGCTGGGGGGGGACAAGATCAAATAATCGCTGTCTCAATAGGATAAATTTTACTTTTGATTCCGGACGAATGATTTCCAGCAGGCACATTTCTTCTTCCGGCCGGTAACCTGGACCGCGAATCGGGCGACTCTACAGTCAAGGGTAATGAAGGCCGGCTTTGCACCCCAAAGAGGTTGATTTGTGGATGGGTTGAGAAACTGCAGCAAGGAGAACAGAGAAATGAAAAGGACACTCGTTTTTTGTATGGTGATGGTTCTTGCCATGTTTTTTGCCTCCGCGTCGGAGGCGCGAAGGATGAGAGGACCGCACGGCCCCGTGGACGAGATGGGCGGCTGTGTCGACAAAAGGGTTCTGAAGAACCTCGAGAAGCTTGATTTATCCGATGCCCAGAAGCATGATATTGCGGTGATCCTCAAGCGTCACCGGGAAGAGTTGAAGAACGTTTCCGATCGGTTGCGCGAGGCTAGAATGCAGCTGGGCAAAGAGGTCCGTGCCGATGAATTCAATGCCGACGCCATTCGTGCCGCTTTCCGGCAGATGGCGGAGCATGGTGAACAGATGGTCCTGCTGAGGGCCGGGATGCTTCATGAAATCAAGGGGGTATTGACTCCCGAACAGGTGGATGCCCTCCGCAGCAAGAAGAAAGACGTAACGGAGAGAGGCAGGAAACGTATGGATCGCGGATTCTCCGCCATCGACCGGTGGATAGACACATACGGTAAATAAGCGGGTCGGACCGGACCGGAGGCGTGATGGTTTTGCCTCCGGTTCGGGCAGGCCGGTGGCCGGCAGCTGGGTGCTTCCCATGTCCGTATCCCGTGAAATGGAATGTTATTCGGATCGAGCCGAATGAATGACAAGTCTGTGCAGGAGCCCTCTGATATCGACATCGTTCAACGGGTAAATGACGGCGACACGGAAGCATTCGGACTTCTGGTGGACAGGTATGGCGATGCGGTGGGCCGAATCGTTGCCAGGCATGTGCCCTCGGAATCTGTTGAGGAGGTGACCCACGACGTGTTCGTGTCGATTTACAGGTCTCTGCCGACCTTTGGGGCGCGCAGCCCTTTCGGCAGGTGGATATCGAGCATCGCCGTGCGGGGCTGCCACGATTTCTGGCGGAAACACTATCGGAAGCGGGAGGTGTCCCTGAGTTCTCTCACTGAAGATCATCAGGGATGGCTCGATGTGCTGCTCGCCGATGATTCCCGCGAGGTCTTCGAGAGGCAGGCGGCTCAACGCGAAGCTCGGGAAGTGCTGGAATACGCACTCGACAGGCTTTCCGCGGATGACCGGATGATCGTCACGCTTGTGCATCTCGATGGATTGTCCGTGCGGGAGACGGCTGATCTGCTGGGCTGGAGTTCCGTGAGAGTGAAGGTGAGAGCTCACAGGTCGAGGCAGCGCATGAAGAAGATGATCATGGAACTCGTAGAAGAAAGACGGAAGACATCCGATGAAGGGACTTCGTGAGGACGTCCAAAGAGTCGAGAAGGCACTCATCTCGGCTTACCGCGGGCAGGAGAGATCTTTTGAGATGAGCTCCCGCCTGAAAGCCGGCATCATGTCGAGTATCGGGCAGTCGGAGGTGAACGGAGGCGTGTGGGATGCCTTGTTCGGCAGGGCCGTGTGGCGTTTTGCAGCTGCGACCTGCCTGGTTGCCGTGGTGCTGCTGTTCTTTGCCGCTCATTCCGGCCTGGACACGGAGTATGAAATCGCGCGCCTGATCCTGGACGATTCCGCGGACATCGTACTTGCCCAGTCGTTCGGGATCAACTGAGAAGAGGGGTCGAGCAAAGGTGAAAAGGTGGAAGCTTTGGTCGGGGCTGGTGGCTTTGTTTCTTTCGGGAGTGTTGATAGGAGCCGTTTCGGGAGGTTTCTATGTCAGGCAGTCCATGAAGGAATCTTATTCAAAATGGAGGCCTCCCGCGAGAGAGCTGGTGATGAAGAAACTCACCGGTGAACTCGAACTCGATGACGAGCAAAGAGTGAAAATCGGAAAGATCGTATGTCGCATCCATGAGCAGATACGGGAAGTCAGGCGCCGAAGCCGCCCGGAACTGGAAAGGATTCTCGATGAAGGCATAATCCTGATGAAGGCCGAACTCAGCGCCGAACAGCAGGAAAAGCTCGATGTCCTGCACGAAAAGGTCAAGAAGAGATACCGGCGGGACAGGGATGCTCGAATGGAGGGCAATGGACAAGAACCGTGTGACTGACGCCCGCCCGCCCGTTCCTACCCCGCGGGAACAATCTTCCCGTCCTTGTCGAGATGGAAGGTTTTTCCCCGCCATACCACATTTCTGCCTCGAATGCCGAGGCACCAGACCACAAAGCCCAGGATGTCTGCAATGGGCACCAGCAGGATGTTTCTTCTCAGAATGTCGTCGCCCAGGCACCGGACACCGACAAACCATGCCGAGCAGAGTCGAACGGAAAGAACCGATGCCAGCAGAAGCAGGCTGGGCAGGGACGTGCTGCACACAAGGACGTTGAGGCATGCCAGGGCGGTGCCGTAAGTGACGATCGAACCGAAGTGGCCTCGAGGTCTGCAGGCCCGGATGCCTCTCGCCCATCGGACCTGGTGTGTGATCATGCTTGCGATACTCACGGGGTGGAGGACGGTCTGCACCACGTGCCGCGAGAGTCTGACCTGGCAGCCTGCCTTCCACACGAGGTTGCCCAGCATGTAGTCGTCGGCGAGATAGTCCGCGACGGCCTTGAATCCACCGATGGATTCGAGGACTTTGCGCTTCACACCGATGGTGGCTCCCAGGGCAAACGACATTCCTTCGAGCTGGTTGGCTACGAGGACGCCGGAAGCGAAATCCCCGGTTATCCCCACCGCTTCGATCTTTGCTCCCAGGCTCGGCGCGGCTCCTGCCCGGTAGAAACAGGTGACCAAGCCCACTCGGTCGTCATCGAGCTGCTCCGCGACGGAGGACAGATAGTCCGGTTCCACCCGGATATCGCTGTCCGCCAGGACGATGATATCGTGTTTCACCCTCTTGGACATGTTGTGCAGGTTGTTCACCTTGGGGTTGTGGCCGATGGTTTCAGAACCGATCACCAGTTCGATGTCCCTGTCCGGACACTCGGCCATGAGCCGCCTGACCACCTCGACGGATGAATCCCCCGGGTCCTGTACTCCAAAAACCAGCTGGAATTCAGGATATTCTTGCCGGCAGAACGAGAGGTAATTTTCGTATGCCTCGAAATCCACTCCGCACAGGGGAATCATCACGCTGACGGGAGGCGGGGGGATAGGAGAGCTCGGCTTGTCAGCCCGGGAAAAGAACCTGATCGCGGCGACAAGGCTCACGAGTCGATAGGCGATGGAAGCCAGGGCAAGGGTGGTCAGAAGAGCGGTGAGCACATAGTATGTCATGGGTCGGAGTTTCCCGCGGAAAGGGTTGATCGAGGCCGGCTTCAGCGGGTGTTCCCCGCATTGCGGCAGACCGGTCGGTTACCGGGTGTCTTTGCCTCGCGAAGAAAACGCCTTGCCGGCGGGTTCATGATCGCGGTCCAGGCGCCGGTAGTCGGCCAGGTGGATTCCCGATTCGCGTATGCGGTTTTTCACCGCCGCGGAGGTGAGGGCATGGAATTCTTTCATTCCGTGCAGGTCCTGGACGCCGGGCGTTCGGTCTCGAGGGTGGACGGACGGGTGGAAGTAGATCTCGTTCGAGGCATCGTGCAGGTGGTCGAGAACGTGGAGGAAATAATCTTCGTTCATCCTGCCGCTCATGAAAAGACCGAAGACACGGTCGGGAAACACGAATCCGTTTCGCCGGAGTTTTGCCCTCATGTGCCTGTTCAGGGAACGGAAAATGCGATCGGAAAGCTTGTTTGAAAAAGGCCTGGCACCCTGAAATCGAGTGGTGATATCGAGGTCGTCCCGGGGAACCCTCATCCGCCGGACACCGTACCTCATTCCCAGTTCGATGGCCGCATCCCGTATAACCGGGTGGATGTGCATGTGCAGGTGGCTGTCTATATGCGAAGGATGAAGGCCGGTGGACAGGAATTTTCTGAACTGGGCATCGAGTTCTTTCATTAATTGTCGCCGGGCTCGTAAAGAGAAGTAATATTTCAGGCCGGCTAGAGTCGGATTCGACGGCAGGCGGCCGTGAGTGTCGACAATGTCGGGAATCTCGAACGGGGGAAGGACCGGCCTGCCGAGGACGGTCACCAGGTGTATGCCCACGGCAAGCCCCGGGTTTTCTCGAGCGAGTCCCACGGCATGGTCGAAGGCGTTTCCGGAAGTCATGAGGCTGCAGCTGGTGAGTACCCCCGTGCGAAAAGCCAGCACAACGGCCTCGTTGACCTCCTCGGATGCCCCGAAATCATCTCCGTTGACGATCAGCAGAATCTCACCCATCCTGCCTTCAATCATCGGGCGATACCCCGGGCTCTTGTCGCGGGCCGATGAACCGCGGCGTCCGGAGGAAAGTCCTCGGTACGGCGGGTCGCGCTCCTGCCCGGAAATCAAGAGCCGCCTCAGCATGCCTTGGCCCTGGAAAACCTCTTCCGCCTGGCCCGCAGCTGAAGATATTCCTTGGCTTCCTTGAACAGGCGAATACGTTCTTCACCGTCGAAAAGCGCCCGCCGGACAATGCGGAAGACGATCCTGGGCCGGAAGTAATACCGTCCGTAGAAGTATTCGACGGCCTCGACGATTTCATGCCTGTCCAGTCCGGGGTACTGGATATTGGGCAACTGGTGACCGAGTTCATCGGACATGTCGTCTTCGGTGATGTAGCCGTGGCTGCGGGCATATTCATCGAATTCCGTACCGGGATAAGGATGGGCAATGGAAACCTGGATCGTCTCGCAATCCAGCTTCTCGGCAAACTGCATGGTCCTCTCGATGGTTTCGTGGGTTTCGCCGGGAAGCCCGATAATGAAGTCGCCGTGGACGGCGAGGCCGAGTTTCCTGCAGTTCTGCATGAAGGCAAGGGCCTGTTCGGCTGTGGCGCCTTTCTTGATATTCCTGAGCACGGTGGGATCGCCTGATTCGAAACCGACGATGAGCAGACGGCACCCGGCATCCTTCATGGCTTTGAGCATTTCGTAATCGGCGTGGACACGACATGTGCAGGACCAGGTGAAGTTTATGGGTTTGAGCTTCTCACACAGGTCTATGGTTCGAGCCTTTCCCCACGCGAAGGTGTCGTCGTCGAAGAAGATCTCCTTGAGGTTGGGGAAGATTTCCAGGGCGTGCCTGACTTCGGCGGCCACGTTCCCGCTGCTTCGCGTCCGCCAGCGATGACCGCTGAACGTCTGGGGCCACAGGCAGAAGGTACACAGGGCCGGGCATCCCCGTGAAGAATAGAAAGCGACGAAAGGATGGCGCAGAAAAGGAACGTTGTACCGGGTGATATCCAGGTCCCGTTTGTAGACGTCGACGACGAACGGGAGAGAATCCAGGTCGGTAAGAGGCGGCCGGTCGGGATTGTGAATGATCTTTCCGTTCTTTCGATAGCTCACTCCCTGGATGTCTTCCAGCTTCACACCCTGTGCGAACTCCGTCACGGTATAGTCGAATTCCCTGCGTGCAACGAAGTCGATGGCCCGGGACGCTTTCAGAGTATCCTCGGGCTGTACGGACACCGGTGGACCTACGAAAGCGATCTTGATCCCGGGATGTGAATCCTTGATCATCTCGGCAAGCCTGACGTCGTTCTTGAACCCGGGCGTGCTGGTAAAGAGCACCAGGAAATCGTATGCCCCGGCGATTTGGAGGGTGTCCTCGGGAGTGACTCCATGCGGAGGCGCATCCAGGAGCCTGCTTTCCTTGATCATGCCCGCCGGATAGGCCAGCCACACGGGATACCAGAATGACGTGATCTCGCGCCGTGCGGGCCAGCGTGAACTGGCCCCCCCGTCGAATTTTTCAAAAGAGGGTGGATTCAGGAGCAGAGTCTTCATAGGGCCTCCATGGGGTTCGTAAAAGACGCTGAACTATAAGAGGCATGAGATTTCATGTCAAGAAGAGTCCGGGCGGTATGCCCTTGGATTGAGGAAAGAAAGGGAAACGGACCGGTTCCTCCATTTCCGCTTCCCACGGGATGGCAAAGGCGGGACGAATGCCATGTCCGCCCGGATTCCTTAGCCCAAAGGGGCCTGGGATCAATCGGGAACGAAATATTTTATATCGAACTTTTTCTCCCGTAATTCTTCCGCGGGTTTTCGGGGCTCGGGTCTTCTGGCTTCAAAACAGAGCCTCTCCTTTTCGATGAGGTTCCTCATGGACAGTTTCACGGCGTTGCCGCTCATGTAGTCCTCGTCATCCTGGCAGTTGTGCTGAAGAATCAGGTTGATCCTGTTCTTCTCACTGTCCACGAAGGTCCACTTCCATGCAATGCACGCCCTGAAAGCGTCGCCCCGGTATTCCGCCGGCTTCCCGAACTTCCGGTTGAACTGGTCCAGCAACTGGTCAAAAAAACCCTTGTCGTCCCGTTCGTATTTCAACTTGATCCTTGCGATCCGGCCGGGTTCGGCACAGTTTGCATAGGAAACATAGCCCCCCCTGTACCCCGGGATGTATCGGATATCGGCTTCCGTGAGGTATTCCGAGTGCCTGAGCGGTACCGCGGTATCCATGTGGAGAAGATCCCTGTACTCGGATACGTCGGCTCCGAGCCGGATGCCCGCGATCTGACGGGGAGCGCCCGCGCAGACCGCCATGGATGGAAGAGAAAACACCGCCGCAAGAATGACAGCAATCATGGTTCTCATACGTGGCCTCCAGGGCAAACGAACTTGCGGAAAAATGCTCAACATTCAGACATATTCGAGATGCGAACTTACGCCCGACGCCGGTATGGGCCGGACCGCAACGAACCGCCCCGTATTGCTGGAAGGCGGGCGAATCCCCGGCGCGAGGCTCACAGAGAACACCTTTGACCCGGCACCTACCAGCCTGGTGAAAACGACTCTTCAACAATAATAATCGAAGTGGAAAAATCCAGGCAAGAAATGTTTCATTTTCGGACAGAGATGCCATCCTGATTACCGCCTATCTCGCCACATGCCGGACGGCTGAGGGTATTGCAGAAAACGTTTTCCTTTCAAGTGGAGTCCCCTGTCTGGTCCGGTGGGGAAGGCATCGAGGGCGGGTTCATTCGCGCACAAATCGAGCCGCCTTCTCCACGTAGGACTGAATATCGCACTTTCGCTCGAGGCCCGATGCAAGCATGATTCGCACTTTGCCGAATATCGGGCGTTCCTTCCATGGCCGGTCGTGGAGCCCGAAGACCCAGGCGACTCCCGCGTACGAACTGGGATCACGCCCGTCCAGGAAGTACCTGTTGTTCAGTTCGAGTGCCGTCCGGAAGGCTTGTTCAGGCGTCTCGGACCATTCAAGAATCTTCTTGCCCCAGTACATGCGCATGGCGTTGTGCATGTAGCCGGAGTGTTTCATTTCCAGCATGGCGGCGTTCCAGTAGGGATCGTGAGTTCGAGCGTTCTCCAGCTGGTCACGGGTATAGAGGTGTTCCCGCGGGTCCTTTTCGTGGTCCCGAAGTGTTTCCATCGCCCAGTTGGGCAGGCAGTCGAAGGAATCATAATCGGGATTATGACGCACAAAATTCATGGCGAGTTCCCTGCGCACGATGAGTTCTTCGAGATAAGCCGCTTTCTGCTCGTTCAACTCAGGATCCGCCCCGGTCAACTTCCAGGCCAGGTAGACCGGGGAAATCTGCCCGAAATGAAGGTACATGCTCATATGGGACACATCGTCCGTCTGGGGCTGGTTGCGGTTTTTCACATAGTGCCGCAGCCGCGACTCGGAAAAGTCAAGAAATAGGCGTTCGGCCTCCGTTGTGCCCCCGCGGTAAAAGCGGCTGACTGCCCCGACCGCCCTGTCAAGTGGGAGAGGGTCGAGTGCTCGGCTGATATCGTCCAGTGCGATGCCCCGGGTGTCCAGTGAGAGGGATGGCCGACGAAGAGGCGTTTCCGGCAGGTCGGCAATGCAGCGATCCAGGAGTCTCATAAGCTTGGGTCGTATGGTGCGCGCGGCGTATTCCGCCTTGCCCGACGCGGTATCCACGGGAACAACGGCGTCGGCTTCCACCTGCACAACCCGGCAGGGTGCGTGGCGGGCCACATCCCGCCGCCATGCCGCCTGGTGCCTCAGGTACCCGCGATCGCAGACCAGAAGAGACGCTTTCCGGGAGGCTTCGACAGCTACCGCATCGGGGTTGCCGTGCTGCACCACCATCCTGATGCCCCGGTCTGCGAGGGACGCCTGAGTCTCCTTCAGCCCCTCCATCATGAAAGTGTAGTGGCGCAGGTTCGCTTCCGGGTACCCGTTCATGACCCCGAACACCACCAGCAGAGGCTTATCGAGGTTGTTGGCGGCTGCAACAGCGTACTCGAGAGCGTGATTGAACCGGGACCTCTGGGACTGCTGCATCCAGTAGATCACATACTCGCCCTCCCGGATCTCCTTCTGATTGAGATGTTGAATGCGATCCGCCTGAATAGTAAAGTGTTCCATGGTCTGTCCTCCGTGCGATGCCGTCGCATGGTTTCAACGTTCGGATAGGCTCTACCCAAAGGAGGTCCCATGCACCCTGCGGACATCTTAGACGAGCTCAGGTCCATGTCCAGTGCAAAAGCCATCGATGGTTTGGCTCGATACGGCATCAGGCCCGACAACAGGCTGGGCGTATCGATTCCCGCGCTGCGCCGATTGGCGCGAAAGATCGGCAGGAACCACGAGTTGGCCGGGAAACTGTGGGCCTCGGGAATTCCCGAGGCACGCATCCTGGCCGGCATGATCGACGACCCGGCCCTCGTGACGGAAGCTCAACTGGAAAGCTGGGCTCTGGATCTCGATTCGTGGGATGTCTGCGACCAGTGCTGCAGCAACCTGTTTGGAAGAACGACGTGGGCGCTCGAAAAAGCCATGGGATGGAGTCGCAGAGAAGAAGAGTTCGTAAAAAGGTGCGGATTCGTGCTGATGGCTCACATGGCGGTCCATCACAAGGAGGCGGGAGACGAGGTGTTCGGGAAGTTCCTGCAGGTGATTGAACGGGAGGCCACAGATGACAGAAACTTCGTGAAGAAGGCTGTCAACTGGGCTTTGAGGCAGATCGGGAAAAGAAACCGTCCGTTGAATGTTCTGGCCGTCGAAACCTCCAGGAGAATAATGTCGATCCCGTCGAGGGCCGCCAGGTGGATCGCGCGGGACGCCTTGCGTGAGTTGACCGGGGTAAAAGTGCAGACCCGTATCGGGGGATGGCAGACCCCGGCATCCGAACCGAACCGATGAATGAGGTACTCCAGTTCCTCCCCTCGATACTGAGGAAAGGAACTGGAGCGGGGGTGGAACAGGCACACAACGTGCCGCTTTCTCCTTTTCACCACCTGACGGCAGAAAAAAGAAAGAAGCCGGATCCGAGTGAACCGATCCGTTGTGCTGTATATCACTTTTTCTTCCCGATGGAAAGTCGTCTGCTTCGACGTTCTTCAACCAGCCTGTCCAGCCCGAATTTTTTTATGCGATACCCGACCTGCCTGAGAGTGAGCCCGAGTTCTCTTGCGGTTTGAGACTGGACCCACCGGTTTCTTTCCAGTGCCGCCACCACTTCCCGCTTTTCCATCTCTTCGAGCCTCGACAGACAAGCCTGGTCCTCGGGCATGATCCTGTTCGCGCTCTGCTGAAAACAGGCTTCGATATGTGCAAGATCGATTTCGGCATCATCCGTGATGAGGACGGCGCGTTCGATCAGGTTTTCCATTTCCCTGACGTTGCCCGGCCATTCATATTTTACAAGCGCATCCATAGCCCTTGATGTGAGGTTCCGTTTTCGACCGTATTCCCTGGTTGTCCTGTCGAGGAAATAATTGACCAGCGCGGGGATATCCTCGATCCTTTCTCTCAGAGGGGGTACCTGGATGGGGAAGACGTTGAGCCTGTAAAATAGATCTTCCCGGAACGTTCCCTTGCTTACGGCTTCCATGAGGTCCCGGTTTGTCGCGGCAACGATGCGTGCGTCAACTTTACGGGTCCTGTTGCTGCCAAGACGCTCGAACTCGCGCTCCTGAAGGAACCGAAGCAGTTTCGCCTGCAGAGACGGCGTCAGTTCGCCGACTTCGTCAAGGAAGATCGTACCTCCTTCCGCTTCCTCGAACCGCCCGGGCCTGGACTTCACAGCCCCGGTGAACGCTCCCTTTTCATATCCGAACCATTCGGATTCGAGCAGGTTTTCGGGGAGGGAGGCACAGTTGACTTTTACGAAAGGGCGCCCGGCCCTGTTGCTCAGTTCGTGAATGATGCGGGCAACGAGGGTCTTGCCTGTTCCCGATTCGCCGAGGAGGAGCACCGATGCCTTGCTGGAAGCCACCTTCATGATCAACCGCTGCACTTCCATCATGGCAAGACTCTTACCCACCATGAAGAAATGCCTGGTTCGGGCCGATATCTCCGCCCTCAGAGACAGGTTTTCCCTTCGAAGCTGTTCCTCGCGAGCCTTCACCTGGCGATTGAGGCTCACGAACTGCGCGATGAGGGTGGCGACGATGGAAAGGAAGCGGATATCCTCCTCAAAGGATATTTCATTGCCGAAAAGGCGGTCTACACTGAGGACGCCGATGGCGGAACCGTGCAGTACGACCGGGACTCCCAGGAAGGAAATGCGGCCCTTCTCGATGGGCCGGGCACCGGTCTTGTTCAAGAACAGCGGTTCGCGACTGATATCCGGGACTACGAAGGGCTTCGCTGTCCTGAAAATGAGCCCTGTCACCCCTTCGTCCCGACGGTAAATACCCCGTTTCTTTTCTTGAGGAGTCAGGTTGTGAGACGCGCGTATGACCAGGTCTCCGGTTTCCTCGTCCTTCAGTGTAACCGTGGCCCGTTTCATCTCCAGGGAATCGGAAAGGATCTCCAAAACGGCTTCAAGAGCCTGGTCCAGGTGGAGAGCCTTTCCTATGATGCGGCTGATCTCATAGAGTACCTTTAATTCCAGTCTGCCAATGTTCTTTTCCATAATCCCGGCAGTGAAGCAATAAACATGCCTTCCTGAATGCAGGGCAAGGCGTTGTCCCATCGACCGGGAGAACCGCATGTCCGATGGTTGTCGTACACCCGGTGCCCAATTGAAAGAAGAGAGGAAAAGGCATGGGGCAACGGCACATTTTTGTTCTGTCCAGGTGCTTACAGTTCACGAATGTTGCATCCCCGGATCCGGTGCAGATGTTGGCTCATGCCTGTCGAGCCCCTGATCACATGCAGCCGCTTCCATCAACGCCGCAGGCTGATCCTTTCCCGCATTCCCTGCGACCGGCTTTCAAACGACTGAGATCTCCTCCGCCGTAGACGAGTTCCAGGCCCATCTCGATGAATCCGTTCATTTCGACAGGAAGGATTCCCGCGCTGGTGAGGACTTCCCTTGGAGTATCCCCGATTCCGCTCACGAGCACGGCCCGGCAGTCATCGAGGATTTCGGCCAGTTCGAACCATCGTTTGATGCCGAGCCCGGGTTGAGGAGCCGCGCGTTCGTCCACCAGAGCGAAATCCTCACCTGTTCTGCTCCAGATCTGGAACGTGGCTGCCTCGCCCAGGTGCTGGTTGACCAGGAGCCCTTCATGGGTTGCCACGGCCACATGCGGGCGGTGGGTTTCCAGGGGCGGAAAAGCGGAGCATTCTCCGAGGCAGCTTCGGAATTGGGCCGAGCGGTCCGAATCGAGCAGTCCCACGGCGTCGGCTCTGCATCGAGTGCAGTGCAGCATCTGAGGAAGATGCTCCCCGGCTGTTCGGCGGATAGCGCGCATTTCTTCCTCGGCGGGTTCGGGGATATCTTCGAAGGGGGTTCCCCTGTTGGGATACATGGGCATGCAGTTGAGCAGATCCACGCCGAGTTCCGCCATCCTCGACGCTACCGCGGGCACGTGTCCGTTGTTGATTCCGGGTATAACGATGGTATTTGCCTTGACAACGATTCCTCTTGCTTTCAGCCCCCTGATGGATTCCTCCTGGCGCGCCAGCAGAAGCCCGGCAGCCTCGATGCCGCGATAGAGCACTCTGCCGTCCCTGACCCAGCTGCAGATGCACCGGCCGATTTCCGGGTCAACGGCGTTGACCGTAACGGTGACATGAGACACGCCGATGTCGGCCAGATGATCCAGGTAAGGCGGCAGACACAGTCCGTTGGAAGCGACGCAAATCAGCATGTGGGGGAAGCGTTCCCTTACGAGACGCATTGTCTCGAGAGTGACTGGAGCGTCGGCGAAGGGGTCTCCAGGCCCGGCTATCCCGGCGACGGTGATGCGGGGTTCCCTTTCGAGCACCTTTTCCAGGTAATGGACGGCCTGCAGGGGGGAGAGGATGGCGCTGGAGACCCCCGGTCGGCTTTCGTTGACGCAGTTGTATTTCCGGTTGCAGTAATTGCAACGTATATTGCACCGGCGGGCTACCGGCAGATGTATTCGGCCGAATCTTCCCTTCACATCGGCGTGGAAGCAGGGATGACGGTTGAAATCCAGCTTATGATTCATGATCCTGTCCTTTTACATGTAGCCGTAACCTACGGGGGAATCCTCCTGTTTGCTGCCGATGAAAGCGTTGACAATCCCATCGAGCAGAGACTGGGTTCCCCGATAGCCCACGTGCAGAGTTCGCTGCCCTCCAAACCGGTCGTGAATGGGAAACCCGACGCGCACGAGTGGGATTTTCCAGCGGGATGAGAGGTGATAGCCTTTACTGTGGCCGACGAGGAGATCGGGAGCGAGTTTTTCCGCCTCGCCGGCGATTTCATGAAAATCCACGCCATCACACACCATGGGAGATTCCGCCAGGATGTCCCGGGTGACCTGTTCGACGGCTTCCCTGAAGCGGCCGCTGCGGCCTCCCGATGCACAGATCACGGGTCTGATCCCGGTTTCGGCAAGAAAGGAGGTGAGCCCGACGACAAGGTCTTCTTCTCCGTAGATCACCGCGCGCTTGCCGAACAAGTACTTGTGTGCGTCCACGAAGGCGTCGATCAGGCGGCCGCGTTCGAGAGCATGTTTCCGTGGCGTGGGAAGCCCCGAGATGTCTTCGAGCAGGGAAAAGAAACGGTCGGTCTCTCTCAGACCTACGGGCATACCGAGTGCGTGCAGGGGCACATTGAAGCGTTCATGCAGACGACTGCCCGCCGTGTCTTCATAGCCAAGAGTTCGACCGAACTGGATAGTGCCGCAGGCTTTTCCCATGCTCCTGATGTCCTGGATGGGCGTGCCTCCCGAGGGGATTTTCTCGTAGTCTTCAAGGGCGGGGCCGTCGAGAGTTTCTGAAATATCGGGAAGGACGACCGCATGGATGCCGAAATCCACCAGGATTTCCTTGAGGTAGCGAATATCTGCAGGTGAGAGGAAGCCCGGGAGGAGATTGATCCTGTCCTGTGCGGCGGAGCCTGGCAAGGCGATGCACACCTGGTCAGTCACCGCCTTTATCGCCGCGTGAAAGCCTTCCATGTGAGTCCCGGAATAGCTCGGCGTCGACACGCTCACGAGGAGCGGCAGGTCGGGTCCCGCGTGTTCAATCCGGCTTTCCCTGTGAAACTTCCTCAGGATCATCGGCACGTCGTCTCCGATGGTTTCCGTCAGGCATGTTGTGGCAACCCCGATGAGGCGCGGCGAGAACTTGGACAGCACGTTCTTCAGCCCCAGAATAAGGTTCGCTTCTCCTCCGTACACGGCGTGCTTTTCTCCCAGGGACGAAGAAGCGATGTCCATGGGTTCCCTGAAGTGGCTGATAATGTAGCGCCGCATGTAGGTTGCGCAGCCTTGTGAACCGTGGAGGAAAGGGACCGCTCCCTCGATCCCCCGGAAGGCCAGGCAAGCGCCCATGGGCTTGCACAATTTGCAGGCATTTGTCGTGGAAACATATGAATCACGGGAACTCTTCATTCTTAGACCCTCCCATTCCTCCGAGGCACAAACCTCCACACCGGACTCTTGACCGAGGAGTGGACTTCCCGGGCAAAGTTGGCCATCCCGATGAATCCCTCGAGGGGCTCCTTGCGCTCGTGGTTGTGGTCGCAGAAGCCGACTCCAAGCTTGTAGGCGATGGGCCTCTCCTTGACTCCTCCAACGAAAACATCCACGTCCTTTTCCTTGAGAAACGAAGTCAGTTCGAGTGGGTTCGAATCGTCCACGATGATGGTGCCCTCGTCCGTGATCTCGTAAAGTTCCCTGTAGTCCTCGTCGGTGCCCGTCTGGGAACCCACCAGGACCACCTGCATGCCCAGAAGCCTGAAGGCCCTGACCAGGGAAAAGGCCTTGAAAGCACCTCCGACATAGATGGCCGCCTTTTTGCCCGTGAGAGCTTTTCTGAATTCCTGGAGCACCGGGTACAGTCGGGAAAGTTCCTCTTTCACCAGTGCCCGGGTTCGATCCATGATGCCGGGGTCCTTGTCCTGGAAGAAGTGCGCCACCGAGTAAAGCGATTCGGCCATGTCTTCCACTCCGAAATAGGAGACACGCAGGTGGGGAACTCCAAAGGATTTCTTCATCATGTCGGCCAGATCCATGGTGGCGCCGGAGCACTGCACCACATTGAGGGATGCGCCGTGAGCCCTTCGCAGGTCGTCGACCCTCCCGTCTCCCGTTATGCAGGCCACCGTTTCGATGCCCATGCGGCGGAAATAGTCCTTGATGATCCACATTTCACCCGCCAGGTTGAAATCTCCCAGGATATTGATGCCGAGGATGGGAATGCCCGAGGTATCCCCCGTTCCCATTAGCCTGAACATGGCCTTGCACGCGGCGTGGTAGCCCGCCCTCTTGTTCCCTTTGAAACCCTCCGACTGGACAGGAACGACAGGAATTCCCTTCTTTTCTGCCACACTTGCGCACACGGTCTCGATGTCGTCTCCAATGATTCCCACGATACAGGTGGAATAAACGAACGCCGCCTTCGGGGCATGGCGGTCGATGAGTTCGTCGAGGGCTTTGTGAAGCTTTTCCTCGCCGCCGAATATGACGTCCCTTTCCTGGAGGTCCGTGGAGAAGCTCATTCTGTGGAGTTCGGGCCCTGAGGAGAGTGCCCCGCGTATGTCCCAGGTGTAAGCCGCGCAGCCTATGGGACCATGGACCAGGTGCAGCGCATCGGCTATGGGGTAAAGGACCACCCGGGACCCGCAGAAGACGCAGGCTCTTTGGCTGACGGCCCCTGCCAGGCTGTCCCGGTTGCAAGACAGGTCGAAGTCTCCCTCGCCCTTACGGTGAATCTGGTCCTTCCTTTCGGTGTGTATGACGGATACGTCAGTGCTCATGATATTCCTCGAACATCGATCTTTGGCGCCTCGTGTTCCTCCCGATAGCTTCGTTTCGACGCGGTGTGGATTCCCCCGCGGCGGGCTTCGGTTCCTTCGTGTTCTACATCACCAGTTCAAAAGACTCCTCGGGAGAGTCCCGATCTTTGCGGTCCAGCAGCGCATCCAGGATCTTTTCGAGCAGGCGCATGCCGCCGCGGTAGCCCACGGTGGGAAAGTAGCTGTGGCCGATGCGATCCGTAATGGGAAAGCCGAAACGCACGAACGGGATGTCTTCGTCTCTTGCGATGTACTTCACATAGGAATTCCCCATAAGAAGGTCCACCGGATCGTTCTTGATCCACTGATGAAAGAGGAACATGTCGCCGGGTGCGCCGATGTTGACTCGATGAGGCACTTCACCGGTGATCTCCCGGATCCTCGTTTCGAACTTCTTTCCTGGCGTTCCCGTCACGATATGTATGGGCTGCATGTCAATGGAAACGAGAAACTCGCTGAGGGAGACGAGCTGATCCGGATCACCCGTGAGGGCGACCTTCTTGCCGTAAAAATACTGGTGCATGTCGGTGATGATATCCAGCATGCGCCCGCGTTCCGTTGTGATGGTATCAGGAACGCTCACTGCCGCCGCTTTTCTCAGGGCATCCACGAAGGCGTCCGTTGCATTGAGGCCGATGGGCAGGTCGAGGATCTCGCAGGGGACCTTGCATCGGGTGTCGAGCGCCCGAGCAGCGGAGCCTGACGCCAGGCGGCCGAGAGCAAGGGTAGTCCTGCTGTCTCCTGTGCTCATCAATTCCTCGACGGTGACGCCTCCCTTGGGAAACATTTCGTACCTGCCGGTCTGCGGGCGGTTGAGCACGTTGGATGTGTCAGGGAAGAGGATAATCCGCACCCCCATTTCAACGGCGATGCGCCTGATTTCCTCCATGTCCGATGGTTCCACGTATCCCGGGATAATGTTGATCCGGTCGGACCTTTGTCCGGACGACCGGGCGAAGTAGTCCACCATGGCCCTGGTCATGGATGCGAACCCGGTAACGTGGGATCCCGTGTAGCTAGGTGTGTTCGCATGGATGACGTATTTTCCGGCGGGAATCTTCCCATCCGCCTGGGCCTTCCCGGCAATCTGCGGGATGTCGTCGCCGATGGTCTCGGAAAGGCACGTGGTATGCACCGCGATGACTTCAGGATCGTAGATGGTGAATATATTGTCGATGGCCTGTACAAGGTTCGCCTGCCCTCCAAAAACCGACGCCCCTTCAGTGAATGAACTCGTGGCGGCCATTACCGGTTCCTTGTAGTGCCGGGTCAGCGTGCTCCTGTGGTACGCACAGCAGCCCTGGGAACCGTGGCTGTGCGGCAGGCAGCCGTGGATGCCCAGGGCGGCGTACATGGCGCCGATGGGCTGGCAGGTCTTTGCCGGATTGATGGTAAGGGCCTTCCGGTTGACTATCTCCTTGGATGTATGTCTGAGCAGCATGGTATGGATCCTCTTTTGCATGGCCAGGCCGGTTTTCACAGCGCGGTGTTTTTCGAGTACGCCTATGCATTCCAGGCATAGCCTGCCGAAAGTTCGGGGCTCTTCTGCCACGGCGCCTTGATGGCACTCCATATCTTAGTGTTCACCATCCGGTCGATTTCCCTGTAGAAGTTGACGGCTCCGCGGAAGCCGGCATAAGGGCCGCCGGAATCGTAGCTGTGAAGCTGCTTCATGGGGATTCCCTTCTTCTGGATGGCGTATTTCTCCTTGATCGCCGCGCAGAAGATCGCCGGCTTGAAGATCTCGATGAGCCGCTCCGTCTCGTACTGGCTTATATCGTCGATGATGAGTGTCCGGGCGGGCATATCGGACATCATGCCGTCGTAATCCTTGAATCTGAAACCTTCCCGGGCCAGCCGTTCCAGTTCTTCAGGGTTTTTTCGGGGCCGGTATCTTTCCGGGTCAGGTTCCACATGAAGTTCCTCGATGTTTCGGCTGTCCGCGTCCACCCTGATGTCGGGCAGAATGTTTCTGCCTTCGTAATCATCCCGATGGGCGAATTCATAACCCGCCGAAACAGTGATCATTCCAATCTCCCGGAAAAGCTCCTGGTAGTGATGTGCGCGGGAACCGCCCACGAACAGCATGGCCGATTTGCCTTCGCACCTCGCTCTTACCTCATCCCTGACTTTCTCCACGTCGGGCATTTCCGATTCAATGATTTCCTCGACCCGGTCCGCCAATTCCGGGTCTTCAAAATACCGGGCGATCTTTCTCAGGGTCTTCGCCGTGGCTCCAGCTCCAATGAAATTGATTTTGATCCAGGGAATGCCGTACCTGGTCTCCATCATCTCCGCCACGTAATTGATCGACCGATGGCACATGATGGTGTTGAGATCCGCGGTGTGGGCGTTGGAGAACTGGGTGTACGTCGAATTGCCGCTGAAGGTAGACACGACGGTGATGCCACAGCGGTGAAGAATACGTTCGATTTCGAAGGCATCCCCGCCGATATTGTATTCCCCGAGCAGGTTGATGCTGTATTTGCCTTCCTTCCTGGTGTCATCGAGTCCCACGACGTGGGTGAAGATCCCGTTGTTGGCGATATGGTGGCCGGCCGACTGGCTGACACCCTTGTATCCTTCGCAGCTGAAGGCGAAGATGTTGATGCCGAGGTGCTCCTTCATCTCGCGGGCTACCGTGTGAACGTCGTCCCCGATGAGGCCCACCGGGCAGGTGGAAAAGATGCTGATGGCTTTGGGCCTGAAAATCTCGTAGGCTTCAAGCACAGCCGCTCGCAGTTTCTTCTCTCCGCCGAACACGATATCTTCCTCCTGCATGTCCGTCGAGAAACAGTAGGTCATGTAGTTCTCGTCCTCCGGGGTGGAGGCCCTGGTCTGGTTTCTCCTGGTAAGCCAGCTGTAGAAGCCGCATCCTACGGGACCGTGAGTGATGTTGACGATATCACGGGTCGGGCCGAGGATGACCCCTTTACACCCGGCGTAGGTGCAGCCGCGCTGAGTAATGATGCCGGGAATGGTCCGGGTGTTGGCCTCGATTTCGGGTACTTCGGCGCCTCCCCCGGCCCGGTTTATGACGATCTGCTTTGCACGCTTGCGCGCCACTTTCGTGGGATACCTGTCGAGGATCTCCTGCCTCACATCATTCAGGTCGATCCTTTCAGGTTCAGAGTCCGGTCTCTCCTTTACCGATAGAGCCATTTCGATTTCTCCCCGTATCCTGAGATGGGTTGGCTGTCAGAATCTTCACAGCCGGCACCGCGGGGCACACAAGAGAAAGAATGTTCCTCGCGGAGTACTTTGGGATGTGCGCTCATGCGTCGTCCAGGACCGAATCGCCCGTTTCGCCCGTGCGAACGCTGACCGAACCGAGAACAGGCATGACGAATATCTTCCCGTCGCCCGATTTCCCCGATCGGTTGACGGCGATAAGGGTTTTGACGGTCTTGGCCACCAGCCTGTCCGGCACCACGATGATGAGCAGCCTCTTGGGCATCAGGCGCTGACTCTGCCCAAGTTGTGCGACCGCTTCCTCGTACCCCTTTTCGGCTCCGTCGAGGAGCCTCCAGTCCACCAGGCCCTTGCCTCTGCCCAGCACATCCTTGGCCGTGATGGACGATATTCCGGCTTCCGAAAGAGCCCGCTTGGTCTTGTTCATCATGTTCATGCGAACAATAGCCATGATTTCTTTCATGTTTTCACCTCTTCGATCACACCGCCCGCCGTTTCCTTCATTCCGGAGCTGATGGTGTAGACCTCTTCCACGGGCGAGACAAAGATCTTGCCGTCCCCAAAAGCCCCCCTCTCGCCGGTCCTTGCAGCCTTGATTACCGTCTTCACCACATAGTCCCTGTCCTCGTTCCTGACGACGGTAATGAGGAGTTCCTTGGGGATCTCGTCGTAGGTGATTTCGCCGATCTTGATTCCCCGCTGCTTTCCCCTTCCCACTACGGATATCTTGGTCACAGCCGGGAATCCGGCTTCCATCAGGGCGGCGAGCACGTTGTCCACCTTATCCGGCCTGACTATCGATCTGATCATCAGCATATCGACATCCTTTTCTTGCGGTTCGTTTCCGCTTCAATCGTCGGAATTTTATCGATGGAACGCACTCGTCCCGTCACCCGGCAAGCCCGTGTTTGATGAGCAGCTTCTCCAGGTCGTCCGTGTCCATGGGCCTCGGAACGACATGCATCTCGTTGCTTTCGATCTTCGCGGCAAGGGTCCGGTACTCGACCGCCTGGGGATGGTCCGGATCAAACTCGATGACCGTCTTCCTGTTGATCTCCGCCCGCTGGACCATGTTGTCCCTGGGCACGAAATGGATCATCTGTGTGCCGAGTTTCTCGGCAAAGGCCGTGATCATTTCCATCTCGTTGTCCACCTTGCGGCTGTTGCATATAAGGCCTCCCAGCCTTACTCCTCCCGCTTCCGCAAACTTGACGATGCCCTTGCAGATGTTATTGGCCGCGTACATGGCCATCATTTCACCCGATACGACAATGTAGATCTCGCGGGCCTTGCCCTCCCGGATAGGCATGGCGAACCCTCCGCACACCACGTCCCCCAGCACGTCGTAAAATGCGTAGTCCAGCTTTTCACTCGACGCATAGGCGCCCAGTTGTTCAAGCAGATTGATGGAAGTGATGATCCCTCGCCACGCACATCCCACTCCCGGTTCCGGCCCACCCGATTCAACGCATATGGTGCCTTTGAACCCCGTTTTTCGGATGTCGTCGAGGTCCACGTCCTCACCTTC
>JABUEY010000194.1 GCA_013314815.1 Syntrophobacteraceae bacterium | reverse complement strand
GGACTCGGAACAAGGGTGCAGATGGTGGAACCCGACCGTCTACCCAGGGAGGGGCTCGTTTACAAGACCGTGTTCAGAAGCCTTTCGCCTCCCCGCGCGATCGATCCGAACTGCCGCTGATTCGAGACTCGACACAAGACGATGTCGATCCCGCCAGAGGGGGAGTGAACCCTTCCACAGGACCCGCACCTCCAGCTTTGTGTTTTCTTGATTTCTCCAGCCGTTCACATTAGATTGGCAGGAGCGGGATTGACCGGTCTTTCGGGCTCACCCGCAGCGTGCCCCGTGATTCTTTCACATTCGTTTCGAGAAAGGAGAGTTTATGGATTTTGAAGGAGTAAAGCAAGCCGTTCTGAACCTCAGCGATGCAGACAAGAAGCGCCTGATCATGGAGATCCTTCCGGCGATCTGGCCCAGGGCATGCGCGGACGACGCGTGCGTCGAGAGGGTGAGAGGGCTGGTTGATGAGGCGACGGTGAAGCATTACAAGGAACAGCACATGGACAGCATCTGAAGCCGCCGGTCGCTTGATGCCGGCACATCGCGCCATTCCTGTTCTCCATCTCCTCCTATTCGACTTCAAAGCCCTTCTTTCTCATACAGTCTCTTACCACAACGGCGGTTACGGCTCCAAGGTAAGCTCCGAAAATCGTGTCACTGAGATAATGGGAACAGAGTACCAGCCTGCTCGCACCCACAAGCAGCGCGCCTGTCAGAAAGACGGCCCTGTACTTCGGAAAGATGAACCAGAACGACGTCATGAGCGCCGCAATCGTCGTCGCGTGGCCCGAAGGAAATGAAGTATACGCGTACTTGAACCCGAAAAAGCTGAAACCGTAGAGTTCTTTTTCGAAAAGCATGACCGGTCTGTATCGGCCGAGGATCACCTTCATCAGGTTGATGAGAATCCCCGAAGCTGCCACCGAGAAGCAGACCAGGAGTGCCCGGTCCGCATACTTTCTGTTCTTCCTGGCGTAGTGGAAGAACAGGAAGGCGGCCAGAGAGATCACGATGTACCAGGTGGAGACCCCGAATCGCGTGATGACCTGGAACACGTCGGTCACCGTCGAACTGAGCTCCCTGCAGAACAGGGCGACAGGAATGTCGAGGTAATAGAAACTGACGACGCAAGAAGCCGACACAACGAACAGCGAGAGTATAAAGGGTCCTTTTTTCACTCCATCCTTCCCGGGGGCTTCATGGCGTGGCGAGCCCGGACCTGGAGTCCGAACGCCGCACTTGTCAACAATCCGGCATTTTCATATTGTGTTTCAGTCTTTTCCAGGAAAAACCGCGCCGCGCTCTTCCCGTCACCGAGAAAGGGAGTGCGGAACCGCGGGGAGTACCGCATCTTCAGCCGCAGTTCTCAACCGCACGAGGAGTACTCGAGCTTGCAGATCAAACCTGAAAGCGCCCAGTCTTATGTTCTGCTGATCCTGCTCTGCTGTGCACTGTTTCTCCCGGGCCTGACCACCCTGCCTCCCATCGACCGCGATGAGGCCCGCTTTGCGCAGGCTACCCGTCAGATGTTCGAACGCAACGATTTCATTCGGATAAGTTTTCAGAACGAACCCCGCCACAAAAAACCCATCGGCATCCACTGGCTCCAGGCCGCCTCTGTCAAGGTCTTCGGAGACCCCCGCGAGGGCACGATATGGCCCTACCGGGTCCCGTCGTTTATCGGAGCGACACTGGCCGTGCTGTTGACCTTCGCTCTCGGCAGACGCTTTTTTGATTCGAACACGGCGATGCTCGGCGCAGCTCTCACGGCAGGCTGCCTCATCACGGTGGTGGAGGCGCACCAGGCCACCACCGACGCCGCGCTGCTGGCCACTGCCGTTGCCGCACAGGGGTCACTTGCAGTGCATTATGTGCGCGCTCGTTCCGGAAAACCTTCCGGGATCCGAATCCCTGTCCTTTTCTGGGTGGCCCAGGGAACGGCCATCCTGCTCAAGGGGCCCATCGTGCCCGCCGTTTCCGCTCTCACCGTGATTTCGATCCTCATCGCCGACCGGGACAGGCTCTGGCTGAAAGGCCTTCATCCCTTCACCGGCCTTGCCATAGTCGCCCTTCTCGTTTCTCCGTGGGCTGTTGCCATCACCAGGGCCACCGAGGGGGCCTTCTTCGGAGACGCGATCCGGGGAGACCTGCTGCCGAAGCTCATCTCGGGACACGAATCCCACGGTTTTCCACCGGGCTACTACCTCCTGCTGCTTCCCCTGACCTTCTGGCCCGCATTCGTATTCCTGGTTCCCGCGCTCAGGTGGGCATGGAACGAAAGGACAACGCACGCCGTCCGCTTCTGCCTGGCGTGGGCAGTACCGGCGTGGATCATGTTCGAACTGGTGCCCACCAAGCTGCCCCATTATGTGATGCCCCTTTACCCCGCACTGGCGTTGCTGACGGCCCGAGCTCTCCATTGCCTGCAGGAAGGATCTGCCGCCTGGCCCCGGTTTTCGCCAAAATACATGGTACCCGTTTCCTGGAGTATCGGAGCCGTCATCACCTCGGCCGCAATCATCGCGCTCCCCTGGGTTCTGGAGGAAGGATTCCAGCCCGTAACCCTGATCCCCGCGGCGGCGGCCGTTGCGTTCGCCGCTGCCTGCATTCATCTGTTCAGGCGAAATCATCTCGTCAAAGCCGCGGCCGTCTCGATCCTGGGCATCGCCGCGGTATTTTCCTTCGTTTTTCAAGTGGTTCTTCCCAGAATCGACGCACTGTGGCTCAGTCGCACCACGGCTCGATCGGTCTCAGAATATGTCGCCCTCCATACCGATGCAGGACCGGTCAAGATCCTGGCCGCCGGATACCACGAACCGAGCCTTGTATTCCTCCTCGGGACCGAAACCAATCTCCTCTCTCCCGCCGAGGCTGCGCTGACGCTGATCTACTATCCCGATTCGATCGCGGTGGTGGACAACAAATCCCTGGAAGCATTTCTCGACCGGCTGGCTGCGTGCCAGGCGACCCCCGAACTGTTGAAGGAAATCAAGGGAATCAACTACTCGAAAGGGCGGCGCTCCGTGCTCAGAATCTACACCCTCGCCTCGGGCTGCCAGGTCGAGAACGAGGAAAGAAGCCCTAAGGCCGGAACGATCGCGAAGCTTCCCCCGGATTCCGGGACATTGTTTTGATGCTGTACGAGAATGATCGTTTTCTCAGCCACCATACTCCGAAAGTATCCAGCAGACCCACCCAGAGGCGGTTGTTGATCCCGTATTTGCTCTTCCCGCGAAGCCTAGGCCGATGGTTTACCGGAATTTCGCTCAGCGTGAATCCCTGCATGGCGACCAGGGTAGGAAGAAACCGGTGCATACCGGAAAAACGTGGCAGGTATTCGATACATTCCCGACGGAAGGCTCGTGTCGAACATCCCACATCCCGTACAGTATTTCCCGTTACGGCATTTCGGAAGGAATTGGCTATCCTGGATGACAACCTCTTGACAACGGTATCCCTGCGCCTCATGCGGTAGCCGTTTGCCATATCCGCCTTTCCGGAAATGACCATCTCCACGAGACGAGGAATATCGCCAGGATCGTTCTGACCGTCGCCGTCGATGGTGGCCAGGATCTTCCCTCCTGCTTCCTTGAACCCGGCCCACAGCGCCGCGGACTGTCCCGTATTCGTTTCCAGGGAAAGATACCGGTGACGAACATCCGATTCCGCCAGTTGTCGAAGCACAGCCGGGCTGGAATCCGCAGAACCGTCATCCACCCAGAGGCACTCCCAGGACCACGAATGCACACTCATCGCAGCCGTCACCTCCGCGGCGACTGAGAGGATGTTTTCGGCCTCGTCCTTGACGGGTATCAGTATGGAAACATCGATCATCTTCTCGCCCCAATACGGCCGCTCACCCGCAGGAAAGCATGCCAGAAGCTGCCGGGCCGGTTTCGTCCGTTACGTTTTTCCACACGGCAAAGCCGGAAAACGGCGCCGCCCGTTGGAAAGAAACCAGCTCCGGGCACTCCCGCCGTCGAGATCCGCACCTGCAGACCTCCGCCTCATTATAGCCAAGGTTGATTCTTGTCAAAACTATTCTGATCACTGCAAGGATTTCCAGGAGTTGCCATTGTCCGGGGATTGGTGCATAGTGACGTGCACGGATTTCTTTTTATGAACATTTTCTGTCGTTTGTGATATGGAGTTTTTTCCACGTTCCCGTATCTCTGCTTCCATGGATTCGTCAGGGCAGTGGCATGCCCGTGCTCGGGAGAGGTCGAACACGGGGCCGGTTTCGAGAAGAATAAAGGAGAACTGAAATGAGTGTTTCATTCATGCCGGTTCGGGCCGATCTGGAAGATCTCCATGATCTGCAGCTCCAGGGCCTGAAATGGACTGTATCCCATGCCTACAACAACTCCCCTTTCTACAGGGATCGACTGGATAAAGCCGGAACGACACCTGCCGCCATCCGTTCCCTGGACGACCTGCGCCGGCTGCCTTTCACATCGGCGGAAGATCTTCAGGGAGGTTATCCTTTCCCGCTCCGGTCCGTCCCTTTCGAAAAGATCGTCCGCATTCACGCGTCCTCGGGCACCACCGGCAAGCGAAAAGTCCTGACTTATACTCAGAAAGACATCGATGACTGGGCAACCATGTTCGCCCGCTGCTACGAAATGGCGCAGCTCAGCACCGAGGACCGGGTGCAGATCGCTGTCGGCTATGGGCTGTGGACCGCCGGCGTAGGTTTTCAGCTCGGGTGTGAGCGGTTTGGAGCCATGGCAGTGCCGGTGGGGCCTGCCAACACCGAAATCCACTGCCAGCTGCTCGAAGATATGCAAAGCACAGTCTTCTGTGCCACGGCGTCCATGGCACTGCTCATCGCCGAGGAAATCGAGCGCAGAGGCATGAAGAACAGGATCGCACTCAAAAAGTTCATATTTGGAGCCGAAAGACACAGCAAGCGCATGCGTCAGCGGATCCGGGACATTACGGGAGCAGAACATCTTTTCGATATCCCCGGACTCACTGAACTTTACG
>JABUEY010000012.1 GCA_013314815.1 Syntrophobacteraceae bacterium | reverse complement strand
AAGCATCTTGCAGACTTCTCCTCGCCTGCCGGTGGTTGGATTTGGCAATCAACCAACTCGCCCTTGGGCATCTGGTGGATAGCCGTCGCGCCAACTCGAATGTTATAAATCGATACGACACGGTCTCGAAGGCGGGAATCCAGTCTAAACACAGATCGCGCCATAAAGATCTCTCCACACGGGAATGCTTTGATCTATCCATCTTATCTTTCACGCTCATTATCGTTTCTTGAAACTGTTTCGCCATCCACAGTTACTCTTCCTGGATTTTCGCCTTCGCGGGAAGGATGTTGGGATCTTCTCGGCAATGACATTGGGTTGCCATCGATTTTTTGCGTGAAAAGCGCCTGAGGCATGATAAGCACGGGAGGTACGCATTATGAAGAAATTTTGGAACTGGAACTGTTCGGTTCGATGCTTCATGAGATCAGCTGATGGAAGGTTTGTTGTGTGCTTTCATAGTGACTTGTGGCCCCACGGCTCCTGGAAGTTTGCCGGATAAACCGAAAGGAATCCGGTTCGATGGTATGCCGCGGGGATCATCGCCTGCGGGAGAAGGGTTTTTCAACAACGTGCAGGGAAATCCGCCTTAGTGGTTGAAATCCGGCTCGGTTCGTGGTAAGGGATTTGTGTCGTGACCCGGCACGGCAACGCAATGAGATGAATTTTATAAATATTCCCGCCTCAGTTTGCTCTTCTGAATTTCCAGGAGTTCTTCGCTGTGTTGTGCCTGAGCAGGAATAAATCCGGCCGCCGGGAACATGCGTGGTATTTGGGCTTTTGGACTGATGAATCGTGAATTTGTTTCATTCTTGACACCCGGAATCAATTGGTCTAGCGTTCGATACTCATATTAATTTAGGATTTGTTGTCAATCTTGGATGGATGCAACAGGGCCTGTCAGGTTCGATGCGCCGGTGTTGAGGCACCTGCTTAACTTTGCATGAGAGGGGGGATCAGGCGGGTTCGGACAGGGAAGAACAAAAATCGGTTAAACGAAAGCGTTCGGTGACCTTCGAGGTCGATAAGGACATCCTGGAAATGAATCTTGATCAACTTCTGTTAAGGAAAAAAGGCGTCATACTGCAACAATGGATTACACATGTCATGGAGACCTACCCGCCGGAAACCGCGAAGATCATGATGCGGGAAAGAAACCAGTTTGCAAATCCGGTCGGCCATCACATCCAACAGGGACTGACAGGCCTGTTCGACCAATTGCTTCAAGACAAGGCCGACCCTCAGAAGACGGCTTCCTTTCTTGACAGGATCATCAGAATCCGTGCAATCCAGGATTTTTCTCCCTCTCAAGCCATGGCCTTCATCTTCTTTATCAAGCAAATCGTACGGGAGATCGTTCGGACGGAGACTCAGGACGCGGTGCCTTCCGAGGATATCCTGATCTTCGATTCCAAAGTGGATGAACTGGTCCTCCTTGGCTTTAACGTCTATATGGAATGTCGCGAAAAGCTGTATGAAATACGCGTCGATGAAATCAAGAACAGGACATTCAGGCTCCTGCAGAGGGCCGATCTGCTTGCGGAAATCCCTGAGCAGGACTGGAAGCTGAAAGGCGGTATATCATAAACACAACTCACTTCATTCATTAAAACGAGGGATTGTAAATGGGCATCAAGTTTTCCTTACTCACAGTCGTAGCGCTAGTCCTGGCTGTTTTTTTGGGAGTGAAGGCGGCCGGCCTGCAATACTTTTTCGGGGTGATTTTCCCCTACGCGGCCATCTTCATTTTTCTGGTCGGATTCATTTACAGAATCCTGAAATGGGCGCGCTCACCTGTTCCATTCCGCATACCCACCACGGCCGGACAGCAAAAATCCTTACCCTGGATCAAACAGAACAAGATAGACAACCCGTCGACGACTGCCGGAGTCGTCGCCAGAATGGCACTTGAGGTATTGCTCTTCCGGTCCCTTTTCCGCAACACGAAGGTGGAGCTCCGGGAAGGTCCGAAGATCGCCTACCAGTGGGAGAAATGGCTCTGGCTGGCCGGCCTGGCCTTCCACTGGTCCTTTTTCATTATCCTGGTCAGGCACTTGAGGTTTTTCACCGAGCCGGTGCCCTTTTTCGTACACATGACCGACAGACTGGACGGCTTCCTCCAGGTCGGCCTGCCAGGGATCTACATCACGGACCTGCTCTTCCTGGCCGCCGTCACCTATTTGTTCATCCGTCGAGTCGTCATTCCCCAAGTGCGCTACATCTCACTGCCCGCCGATTACTTCCCCCTTTTCCTCCTCATGGCCCTCGGCCTCACCGGCGTTCTCATGCGCTACTTTACCAAGGTCGACGTGGTGAAGGTAAAGGAACTGGCACTGGGGCTGGTCACCTTCCAGCCCAAGGTCCCCGAAGGAATAGGCGTACTGTTCTACATCCATTTCTTCCTCATCTGCACCCTGTTCGCCTACTTCCCGTTCAGCAAGCTCATGCACCTTGGAGGCGTGTTCCTCAGTCCCACGAGGAATCTGCCCAACGACTCCAGAATGAAAAGGCACATCAATCCCTGGAACTATCCCGTCAAGGTACATACCTACGCGGAATACGAGGATCATTTCAGAGATAAGATGATAGAGGCCGGACTACCAGTGGAAAAGGAGTAAAAGTAGAAATGGCAAACGTCCCCAAACCCAACGAACTCGTGATCGACCACAGGCCTCCGGCAACCGGGTGGATGGATACACCCGTCGAATTCAGACCGGGCACGTGGTGCTACGCCGCCAAGCCCAAGAACCTGGAGGCTGTCGGACTCCCCAACCCCCGGGAATGGTCTCCCATCGACGACGACTGGAAGCTCCCGGACAACTGGAAGCAGATTGTCCTGGAAGGGCTGAGAGAGCGCCTCGAGAAATACCGTTCCCTACGCATCTTCATGGATATCTGTGTGAGATGCGGAGCGTGTTCCGACAAGTGTCACTTTTTCATCGGTTCCGGCGACCCCAAGAACATGCCTGTGCTGAGAGCCGAACTGCTCAGATCCGTGTATCGCAGGAATTTTACCACGGCCGGAAAGATCCTGGGCAAGATCGCGGGAGGCAGGGAACTGACCATGTCCGTGTTCAAGGAGTGGTTCTACTACTTCTTTCAGTGCACGGAATGCCGCCGATGCTCCCTCTTCTGCCCCTACGGCATCGACACCGCCGAAATCACCATCATAGGCCGTGAACTGCTCAACCTTTTGGGATGCAACATTGACTGGATAGCGGGCCCCGTGGCCAACTGCTACCACAACGGAAACCATCTCGGCATTCAGCCCCACGCCTTTAAAGATATGATCGAGTTCTTCGTGGACGAGATCGAGGCCGTAACGGGCGTAAGGGTGGAACCCACCTTCAACCGCAAGGGAGCCGAGATTCTTTTCATAACGCCTTCGGGAGACGTGTTTGCGGACCCGGGCACCTATACCCTGATGGGCTACCTCATGCTCTTCCATGAAATAGGACTCGACTACACGTGGAGCACCTACGCATCGGAAGGCGGCAACTTCGGCCTGTTCACTTCCCACGAGATGATGAAACGCCTCAACGCCAAGATGTATGCGGAAGCCAGGCGGCTGGGCGTCAAATGGATCCTTGGAGGCGAATGCGGCCACATGTGGCGCGTAATCAACCAGTACATGGATACCATGAACGGACCCGCCGACTTCCTTGAAGTGCCCAAGTCCCCGATTACGGGCACGGTTTTTGATAACGCAAAATCCACCAAGATGACTCATATCGTCGAATTCACCGCAGACCTCATCAAGCACGGAAAGCTGAAACTGGATCCGAGCCGCAACGACAACCACGTGGTCACCTACCATGATTCCTGCAATCCTGCCAGGGGGATGGGATTCTTCGAAGAACCGCGCTACGTGCTCAAGAACGTCTGCAACCATTTCTATGAAATGCCGCCCAATACCATTCGAGAGCAAACGTTCTGCTGCGGCAGCGGATCGGGCCTCAACACCGATGAATTCATGGAGATGAGAATGAGGGGCGGTCTGCCGAGGGCCAATGCCGTAAGGCACGTGCACGAGCAGCACGGGGTCAACATGCTTTCCTGTATATGCGCCATCGACAGGGCCGTTCTCACCGCTTCGATGAACTACTGGGTGCCTGGAGTCGAAGTTTCGGGCGTGCATGAACTGGTGGGCAATGCGCTGGTGATGGAGGGTGAGATGGAGAGGACCACCGATCTGCGCGGTGAACCTCTGCCTGGAATGGAGGATAGTGACGATGAAGATCTATAATGCCAAACCGATACTCATTGGGCTCGCCATCTTTATCGGCCTGGCCACTTTCCCCTTGTGGTTCAATATGGGCAAAGCCGCTCCTCCTCCGGACCCGAAGCTCGATACTCCCGTCATCCAGCGGATGGCCGTCAAGCAGTGCATCATGCCCAAGGACCAGATGAGAACGGAGCACATGCAGCTGTTGAACGACTGGAGGACCGAGGTCGTCCGCAACAACAACAGGATCTACACGGCAAGCGATGGGAAGCAGTACAACATGAGTCTCCAGAACGAGTGCATGAACTGCCATTCCAACAAGTCTCAGTTCTGTGACCAATGCCACATCTATGCAGGATTGCAGGCGGATGCAACGCCCTACTGCTGGACTTGCCACATTGCCCCGAAGGAGAACAAGTGATGGAAAGTAGCAGAAGGAACTTCATGAAAATCGGGGGTGCCTGCGCGTTGGGGCTGGGAGCCTTGCCGATTGTCAAGGCCTATGCAAAGAATGAAAAACCTCAGGTCGCTCCTGATTCAAAGGCTCTGGTCGCCACGAAATGGGCCATGGTGATTGATATGAAGAAATGCTGGGAGAAAGGCAAACCGGGTTGCAAGGACTGCCTCCTCGCCTGCCACTCCGTTCACAACGTGCCCGAGATCAAGACAATCAAGGAAGAGATCAAGTGGATCTGGAACGAGCAGTATGAACACGCCTTTCCCGGCCAGGAGAATCATTTTCTCCCCGAGGAAATCAGGCAGAAACCGTTCATCGTGCTCTGCAACCACTGCACGAATCCCCCCTGCGTGAGAGTCTGCCCCACCAAGGCAACATTCAAGCGAAAGGACGGCATCACCATGATGGACTATCACCGGTGCATCGGATGCCGTTACTGCATGGCCGGCTGTCCCTACGGAGCGAGAAGCTTCAATTTCAGGGATCCCAGGCCTTATATCCAGACGGAACTCAACATGACATATCCGACGAGAGAACGCGGTGTTGTCGAGAAGTGCAGCTTCTGCGATGAACGGCTTGCCGTTGGTCTTCTCCCCGCCTGCGTCGAGGCATGCAAGTGCGGCGCACTCTGTTTTGGTGACATAGAAGACCCCAACTCGGAAGTGCGCAAACTTCTCGCCTCGCGATTCACCATCAGACGTAAACCCGAGCTTGGGACACAGCCCAGCGTTTACTACATAGTATAAGGGGTGGGTTATGCTTGAAAGAGCGCTAACTGGAGATCAAAAATATTATAGGTGGATCACGGCACTGCTCATCCTCATGGGACTCGGCTTTGCAGCCTACCTCGTGCAGCTGAACAAAGGCCTCACCATAACCGGTATGAGCCGTGACGTTTCCTGGGGTTTCTATATCGCCCAGTTCACTTTTCTGGTTGGAGTCGCCGCGTCGGCGGTGATGGTGGTGCTGCCCTACTATCTACATGACGTGAAAGTGTTCGGCAGGATCACCATACTCGGCGAGTTTCTCGCCGTGGCTTCCGTGACCATGTGTCTTCTGTTCATCGTTGTCGACCTTGGTAAGCCGATGCGCCTTCTCAACGTCCTTCTCTACCCGACTCCCAATTCCATCCTCTTCTGGGATATGATCGTTCTGAACGGTTACCTGTTCCTGAACATCCTCATCGGCTGGAACGTCCTCGAAGCGGAGCGAAAGGGTGTGCATTACCCGAACTGGGTCAAGCCCCTTATCTACCTGTCCATTCCCTGGGCAGTCAGTATTCACACCGTTACAGCGTTTCTGTACGCCGGTCTTCCTGCGAGGCACTACTGGCTGACGGCCATCATGGCAGCTCGATTTCTCGCGTCCGCGTTCGCTTCCGGTCCGGCCCTGCTCATCCTCCTGGCCTTCCTGGTGAAGAGGTACACCCGGTTCGACCCCGGCAGGGAAGCCATCGACAAGCTTTCACAAATTGTCACTTACGCCATGATCATCAGCGTCTTTTTCGTGGGACTCGAATTCTTCACCGCCTTCTACAGCCGGATTCCGTCCCACATGCATGCCCTGCAGTACCTCTTCGTCGGCCTGGAAGGACATCGCAACCTCGTTCCCTTCATGTGGCTCTTTGCCATCTTGGCCATCGTGGCCCTGGTCCTTCTCATTAACCCGAGCACCCGGAAGAACGACCGGACTCTGAAAATCGCCTGTGCCGCCGTTTTCTTTTCCATGTGGCTCGAGAAAGGCCTGGGGCTGGTGGTCGCCGGTTTCATCCCCAATCCCTTCGACCAGGTACGTGAGTACACTCCATCCATTCTCGAACTCATGATCGCCTTGGGCGTCTGGGCCACCGGCTTCTTCGTCCTGACCATCCTCTATAAGATTGCTGCTTCGGTAAAGGAAGAGGTCGCCTGATACGGCCTGTCCCTCCATATCGATACAGCCGTCATGTGTAAGCAAAAGGCCCGTACCCTTACCTGTACGGGCCTTTTCCTTCTTACTGTATCACCTGTCTGAATTTGCACTCCTCAGATGTGTCCAATATCTTTCTATTTCCACTCTTTTGAATATCTATTCGCCCTCATATTCGGTCGAACCTGATCATTATTGATCAGGTTCGACCGCTTAACCATCTATAAATCAGAGAATCCTTCTCCTGTTGGGTTGCTTTTTGTTTCAAAGTCTGTTATTTGCTGCGGATAAGGATTGCATTGTGGAGTCGAAGATTATCTGGTCTGCCAGGTGAGCATCAAATGAAGGAGGATTTTTATGAAAAGACAGGTTTTGCTTCTGTTCGTTGCTGTGGCTTTCGCCCTTTCGGCCTGTGCCACCCCCATGACGCGACAGGAAAAAGGAGCAGCGGTCGGCGTAGGCGTGGGAGCCGCCACTGGGGCGATCCTGGGCCAGGCCATAGGCCGGGACACCACTTCAACGGTGCTTGGAGCCGTAGCGGGTGCAGCGGTGGGAGGCATTGCCGGCGGGATGATCGGCGAATACATGGACAGGCAGGAACGCGAGTTCAACCAGAGGCTTGCGAGGGTTGAAGGGGCAAGCGTGCAGCGCATGCAGGACAACCTTGCCGTAACCTTCCGCTCAGATGTGCTCTTCGACGTGGATTCGACTCGCCTCAAACCCGGCGCCTACGACGAAATCGACATCGTGGCCGATATTCTCATGCGCTACCCTGACACCCGGGTCATGGTAGACGGCTTTACGGACAGCACCGGTTCCGAACGCTATAACCTCCAACTGTCCGAGGCTCGAGCCCTGTCCGTCAAGGATGCCCTGGTCAATGCGGGAGTCCACCCGGCCAGGATAAACGCCCGCGGATTCGGGGAATCCAAGCCCATCGCCTCCAACGCCACCGAAGCGGGAAGGCAGCTGAACCGCAGAGTCACCATCACCATCATACCGGTCCGAGCCTGAACCGAAATAGAATCGCTTACACGGCGCAACCGTCCATGCCGCGGCACCGGTACCGGAGGGACGCCTACGTTCCCCCCGGAGGGACTGATCTTCATCCCCCCATGCAGGGGCCGCATGCCGCGGTCCCTGCATCAGCTTCTCCGCCGTGCACGTGGACCTTCTCTCCGTCGCAACCCCCCCTTCCCCCAACACTCGTAACCCCCTCTACCGCCGAATGGCCCCGGACGCCCGCGTATTCTTTTCCGTTCATCCCGCAGACTTCCATGGACCGTGAGCTCACAACCCATTTGCGGGAATGACGTTGTGATCTTCGCGAGAATGAGGGTGTTGGGGGTGCATTCCAGCTTTGTGGAACTACTGTCCGGAGCTGTTGTCCGGGTGCGCGCTTATGAGAAACCTTCTTTTTGCGACTCGATGGAAAGTCGACAGATTCGACCTCGGACGATCGTACCCTGTCTACGTCGCATCCGGTCAGGGCTGCGCCTCTGCAGGCGTTCCCCTTTGACGTTTTTCCCGGGACCAGACGAAGAGCGCGATGGCTGCAGCCGTTGCGGCGTTGAGGGATTCCACGCTGGGCAGGATCGGTATGGAAACGCAATGTTTACGCCACCTGTCGGGCAGGCCGGGTCCCTCCATTCCGGGCAGAAGTCCGAAGGCCTCGGGAAAGTCAAACCCGGATATGTCTCTTCCCTCGGCCGAAAGGGGCACGACAGGTAAATCCTCGGGCAGATCGTGGACTGAGGGACCGTGTAAAAGTTCAACGTGAAACACGGCACCCCCCGAGGCCCGCAGTGCCCTGGGATGCCAGGGGTGAGCACTTTCCGAAAGCAGGATCACCCGGGCTGCACCGAACGCGGCAGCGGACCGGATCAGGGTTCCCACATTTTCCGGATCCTGAAAAGGAATCAAGATGCTGCAACCTGGAGGAAAACCCGACGACGGATCCCACTCGTTGATTTCAGGAGTTTCGACCTGCAGAAGCGGTGCGCCGGTGCCGAAAAGATCAAGGGTTCGGAACAGAGACGTGGCAAGCTGAATCCAGGCAATGTGGGCCGGGGCATCGGCGGGAGGAGGACTCCTGTCGTCGGAGCTGATCCATGCCTTGCACAATTCGGGGAAGTCTCGAAGCACCTCTCCGATCAGCTTGCGCCCGCAAACAAGGGCCTGCCCCTGTTTCCTGATTCCCCGGCTGGCATGCAGCTTCTTGAGATCCTTGAAAATCTCGTTATGCTCGCTTTCAATCCTGCGGTACGGATGTCTTTTCATTGCCGCTGCCCTCGAACTCCACGCCGGCTCGTCCAGCCGCTCGAACACCACCAGTCTTCTTTCATGGGCTGTGCCCGGAATGGAATACGCTACATCCCGAACCAGGCGGTAAGTTCGCCTGTGCCGCTCGACTGCTTCGTCGATTTCGTCGCCGCAGCGAGGTCCCTTCATGAAAATGGCAAGCCCCCGCCGGGAAAGGCATCCTTCTATTCGATTCAAGGTAGCACTCACAGACTCGACGGCGCGCGTGATGACCCCGTTGACCGGGTATTCCGAACCGGGATGAATTCCCTCCGCCACCACCTGCACATCCTGCAGTTTCAGCCTCCTGACCGCTTCCTCGATAAACTCCGACCTGTTCTTTCGGCTTTCAGCCAGCAGGATTTCCAGGTGAGGCATGAAAATCTTGAGCGGGATTCCGGGCATGCCCGCACCGGTGCCCAGATCGAGTAAAGGAGATGGCAGATCGATCATTTGAGCGGGCAGCATGGAATCCACGTAGAGTTTCAGCACCATGTTCGAAAAGTTGTGAATACGGGTGAGGTTCAGTTGGGGATTGAAATCTCGCAGGAGCTGGTGGTATGTCCATAACTGGTCGAGCTGAAACGGAGACAGTTCGATGCCGCTTCGTCTGAGGAGGGCGGACATTGCTTCCGGGCCGGGTCCGGTGGAGGTGTGGGTCGGGATAACGCCTTTTATTCGCACAATGCCTTACCTGGTTGGTTGGAAAGCCTGGCCAAACCCAGCGGGACGGCCGGCGGTGACATCTGCGCACAGACCCTGGAAAACCGTCTCCTCGATCGCATTGCATCGGGCAGTCTCAGCGGCCGATACGCACCCGAACGAACCAGACAGGTCGAGAAAGCAGAAATGGGGAGCAACTTTTTCTACCATCCATCGTGGCCTGTTCTCTATGAAGACAACCACCTGCTCGGTCTATATAAACCAGCGGGACTGCTTGTTCAAGGAGATCGCACGGGAGAAGAATCTCTGCTCGAACTCGCCAGGGCCTGGTTAAAGGATCGATACGCAAAACCCGGCAATGTATTTCTCGGAATGATCCACCGTCTGGACCGCCCCGTTGCAGGAGTCGTACTTTTCTGCCGGACATCCAAGGCGGCCGGGCGCCTCAGCCTGCAGTTCCGGGCCAAGACGGTCAGGAAGACATACCTGGCCGTCTTGGAAGGCAAGATCCGACAGGCGTCGGGCCGGGTCGTGCACCACCTGGAAAGGATCGAGGGAAGATCGACCCGTGTTCTGAACACGCCGACTCCCGGCAGCCGGGAAGCCGTCCTTTCGTTTTCGCTCCTGGATTACGACCCGGAGCGGCGTTTGAGCCTGATCGAGGTGGATCTGGAAACAGGAAGACATCACCAGATTCGAGCCCAGTTCGCTCACCTGGGACATCCCGTTGCCGGGGATCTGCGCTATGGAGCCTCCGCGGCGCTGCCGCAAAAGCAGATCGCTCTTCTAGCCAGGGAACTCGCCGTGGATCACCCGGTCAGCAAAGAACGCATCCGAATCCTATCCCCTCTCCCCCGCTCCTGGCCCTGGCTCGCTTCCTTTCACCCGGATTCACCCGCTCCCCCCTGGAACTGGACTGAACTCAGGCCGCTTCTTTCCCCGTGGCTCCATCCTCCAGGCTCTTGTCCATTTCCAGAGACTGTGAAAGAATGACAACCGCGAACCCGCGCGCGTCGACGTTTCCTGCCCGTGAAAACCCGGGCTGACCCGTACATTTCATGAATACATCAACCAGGTCAAGGAGGAAAACCATGGGCGAATTGATGCAGATCATCAAGGAAAGGCGAAGCATCCGTAATTTTCTTCAGGAAAAAGACATCCCCGAAGATGTGCTCAACCAGGTGCTGGAGGCCGTAAAGTGGACTCCTTCGTGGGCCAACACACAATGCTGGGAACTGATCATCGTCAGGAACCAGGAAATCAAATCGAAACTCCAAGAAACGATGGGCAAGGGAAATCCCGCGTCAAAGGCCATCGTCGAGGCGCCGGTGGTCCTGGCCGTCTGCGGCCGACTGAACATTTCCGGCTATTACAAAGAACAGGTAACCACCAAGTTCGGTGACTGGTTCATGTTCGATCTTGGGCTCGCTACCCAGAGTCTCTGCCTTGCCGCACACGACCTGGGCCTGGGAACCGTGATCGTCGGGTTGTTCGACCACGACAAGGCGGGGCAGATCCTTGGAGTCCCCGCGGGGTACGAACTGGTCACACTCATTCCCATCGGATACCCGGCCCGTGGATCGGGGGCTCCCAAGAGAAAAGAGATCTCCGAATTCACTCATCGCGACAGGTTCTGACAGTCGGTATCGTCCACCAGACCCGCCCGCAGGAGTATCCTCCGGAATCGCCTGCTCCCGCGACCCCCCCGGGAGATACTCCCGCGTTGCTTGCTCACCCGAAGGGACACCCAAACACTGCCTGCCTTTGTCAGGCTAAACAACCTCATTCCCGCAAAGGCGGGAATCCAGCCTGAGCGCAGATCTCGCTGTAGAGGCAATGATGTTGCTGTGTGGAACACCTTGTTGTGTGGGTGTTCGACGGAGGAAAGGTTCTCTGAGGGTAGGCTTTTATGGAGAAGCTTTTCTTCTCCACCCCGTCCCTGAGACTGCCTGATGCGCATTTGTTATTTTTATCTGGCGAAACTTAGTTTACAATCGCTTAATACGCATGGGGATGATCGTGATCCGGTTCCCGCTCGTACACTGTAGAGCGCAGGCAGGCGGTTCGAGTGAACGGGACTTCGGGAAAAAGCGAGGAGACAAGATGGCACAGACCGGCGACACCGATATCAACCTTGCCCTCAAGGCTCTCAAGATCGGCAACAAGGTGCGGGAACTCCGACAGAAGAACAAGTTCACTCTCCAGGATCTTGCGGCGAGAACAGGGCTTTCCAAGCCGTTTCTTTCCCAGATTGAAAACAACCGGGTGATCCCCCCCGTGCCGACGCTGATGAGGCTCGCCAGGGGGTTGAACGTCAGCATGGCTCATTTTTTTGAAGACGAAAGCGGGGCGGACAAGATATCCATTACCAGGCGGGAGGAGCGGGTGACGGTCGACCGTCGTCCTCACCAGGATAAAGGCAAGGTGCATTACATCTACACCGCACTGGAAACCAAGAAGACTCACAAGAACATGGAACCTTTCCTTGTGGAATTCCCCGTTCAGGACTCGGAACAAATGGTCTTCATGAGCCACGAAGGGGAGGAATTCATTTATGTGATGGAGGGGCGCCTTGAATTTCGAACCGTCGATCGCGTGGAGATATTGGAGCAGGGAGACAGCATCTACATCGAATCCGATCTGAGTCACAGCTTCAGGCGTTTGAGTTCGGAGCCCGCAAAAGCTCTTGCGGTGGTCTGGACGAGACATGGAGCGTAAAAGCAGGCCCCGCGGAACCTCCTGGTGGATTCTTCGATAGACCGTTTACCGCTCGACGGCAACACGGGCGCTGACCCTGTTGGTCCTCAGAAGTTTGCCATCCTGGTAGTATTCGACGTAACACTCCAGCCTGTTGTGAACAGGCTTCACATCTCTTGGATGAAATCTTACGATCAACCGGCCCCGGTAGTCCAGCCTCATATTCTCCCTGCCTACACAGAAAACGGGGGAAGTCTGCCCCTTGAGATCCTCAAGGGAATCGACGCACGTGGGATCCAGTCGCTGGGTACTCCAGTCTTCCGCGGAATAGCAGTACAGTGAAGGCGATCGAGTGTAGATCTGCTCCGCCATCCACCTGAAACAGACATTCTTGAACTCCGGTTCTTCGTCCGCGTTGTAGGTCAGAATGGCATCGTAGGGCAGTTCTTCCCTGACGACATCGGGCATCTGAAGGCTGACCAGCCTTACCGGTTCATGAGAAAGAGGGGGAAAACTGAAGGTACTGCAAGACGAAGCAACGAACAACAACCCCAGCAGCAAGATCCACTTTATGGCAGAACTCGAAGGCATGTCTTCTCCTTTCCTTCCATTCCACACATTCACCCCATCCCCGGCATTCCCGATCCCAGGCATATCCCCGCTTTTTCCCTCATCCACTCGAACAGACCAAGCCCCTGCCTTCATCCACACATCCGGACGACGAATCGTTCCATCCAAGGGCTTACGATCTAAAGGGAATCATGATTCTTAGAAACGTCAACGTCGTCACTCGACATTCCGCAATAAAAGAAGCGAAGGATCGTCGTCTTTACTCCAGAAGCGTGCCGGGGGCGTGCAGACCGTCCGCCTCCAGTCCGCAGTGTCTACTGCCCAGGGGCCGCCCAAGTTTCCGTTCGAGCTCCTGAACGACCGAGGAAAGCATGGAAGGAGATATCCCCGTCTCGACGCCCATGGATTCGAACAGGTGCACCAGGTCCTCCGTGGGTATATTCCCGGGAGCCGAGGGAACGAAGGGACATCCCCCCAGGCCTCCACAGCTGGAATCAAACGACTTGACTCCCGCCTTCCACGCAGCCCGCACATTGGCCAATCCGATTCCCGACGAATCGTGCAGATGCAATGAAACGGGAGCATCGCAGGCGTCTTTTGTCCTGCGGACCAGATCCGTGACCGTTTCCGGGCGGCCGACTCCCGGAGTATCTGCCAGGCTGATTTCATCAGCTCCATGCACGATGAATCGTTTCACCATCTTTACGACAACTTCCGGAGGCACGTGCCCCTCGAAGCGGCACCCGAATGCATTCATGACCCCGGCGCGAACACTCAACCCCTTCCCTTTCGCCTCCTGGATCAAACCCAGCACCTCCGCCATGGCGTCGCCGACGGAACACCCCGCGTTCTTCCTGCTGTGCGTTTCGCTGGCGGACACATACACAGACAGGTGTTTGATCCCGCAGGCGAGAGCCCGTGCAAGCCCTTTCCTGTTCAGAACCAGGACCGAATAGACCACTCCCTGCCTGTGGCGGATCCGCTCGCACACCTCCTCGGTGTGAGCCATCTGAGGCAGCCTGCGCGGGTCGACGAACGAACCGATCTGGATACGCCTGAAGCCGCATTCCGAAAGGCCGTCCACGAGGTGGACGCGTTCCTCGATCGTGAACGGCACGGCCTCGTTCTGAATCCCGTCCCGGGGGGTATTTTCCTCGATGAACACTTCGACTGCTCGTTCGGAAACCATGCCCTCATCCTGCCTTGACAACCTGTACCGCACGAAAGGTCGAGTGGTCGCGTGGCGGAATGCCATCTGAAGCGGACCATACTTTACCCGGCCTCTCATGACATGGAAAGAGAAATCTGCCCCCTTTCCCCAAGCAGTCCTTTGATTTCTTTCCGGAAAAATGGATGAATGCTCCGGAAAGGTTGGGCTTTGTTTACCGGGCTAAATTCATTATACTTTGAAAAGGTCGACCAACGGTAAAGGTGCCATGGCTGGAGGAGAGATGAACGACGATTCAGAAACCGCGGGAGCGCAGGACCGACAAGAGCCGAAAATCCCGCAGGCCGCTCAGGGAAACAAAGATGCCGGAAAACAGGACGGCGGCCGAAAAAGGTTCCAGATAGACATCTTCAGAGACTGGTGCAAGGCGTGCGGCATTTGCGCCGCGTTCTGCCCGAGGCATTGCATTCAACTCGATGAAGAAGGTTCTCCCTTTGTCGAGGACTCGAGCCGTTGCACCGGTTGCGGCTGGTGTGAACTTCATTGCCCGGACTTCGCCATCAGTGTTCGGCCTCTCAAGGAGAGAAAAGACGGGGTTGCTGAACACAACGATTGATGGAGCAACTGCACGCATATCCCGCGCCGGGTCCGCTCGCCCGTAGATCCACCGCTGATCGACCGTGAGAGCCCCTCTTCGTTCATCCTCCATCGAAGCGGACCTGACCAGTCGTCATTGAACGGAATTTCCCAGGTTGAAGGAGCCGACCCACTTGATTCCCAAGAAAAGTCCCGGACGCCAGGTTCTCCTCCAGGGGAACGAGGCGATCGTGGAAGGGGCGCTGGCCGCCGGATGCCGTTTTTTCGCCGGTTATCCCATCACTCCTGCCACTGAAATCAGCGAGGTCATGTCTTACCGTCTGCCCGCCGTAGACGGCACGTTTATCCAGATGGAGGACGAGATTGCCAGTTTGGGAGCGGTCATCGGGGCCTCCCTGGCAGGGGTGAAAGCCATGACGGCGACGAGCGGCCCCGGGTTTTCCCTCATGCAGGAGAACCTGGGCTTCGCGTGCGTGGCCGAAGTTCCATGCGTCATTGTGAACGTCATGCGCGGAGGTCCAAGCACGGGGCTGCCGACCCACGTGAGCCAGGGGGACGTGATGCAGGCCCGCTGGGGAACCCATGGCGATCACCCCATCATCGTGCTTGCCGCATCCACCACCCAGGACTGTTTCAGTGTCACGGTGCGAGCATTCAATCTTTCCGAAAAATACAGGACTCCCGTCATCATCCTGACCGACGAGGTAGTCGCTCACACCCGGGAAAAGATCTACATACCTCACCAGGAAGAGGTGGAAGTAGTGGACCGCATTCGTCCCAACATGCCTCCGGACTGGTACATCCCCTACGAAGACAACAGCCGAGGAGTCCCACCCATGAGTCCTTTCGGAGAAGGGTACCGCTGCCATGTGACGGGCCTTATCCACGATGTGCGGGGGTTTCCGACGCAGCGCCCGGACGAGATTGTCGCCTTCATGAATCGGCTGTTCAGGAAGATCAACCAGCATTTCTTCGACATTCAGACGGTCAGCGAGGAGCATATGGACGACGCCGAGATCGTGGTGATCGCCTATGGGTCCGTGGCCAGATCGGCCCGCCGGGCAGTCAAGGATGCCAGGCTGCGGGGAGTGAAGGCGGGTTTGGTTCAACTGGTCACTTTGTGGCCCTTTCCGCGCCAGATTGTCGAGCCACTGTTGAGGCGGGTGAAGGCAGTGCTGGTGCCGGAATTGAACATGGGGCAGATGTCGAGAGAAGTGAAGCGAGTCAACCAGGGGGCGACCCGCGTCGAGACTCTCAACCGCATCGACGGCTCGCTGATTACGCCCGGTGAAATCCTGAACCGGTTGATGAAGATGTAAAAGGGAAGAATCCAGCCATGGCAGAGATCACCAGGTTGATTCACAAGTACTTGAGGCACGACAAGAAATTTCCTCATGTCTGGTGCCCGGGATGCGGCAACGGCATTCTGCTCGGCTCCCTCATCAGGGGAATCGACCGAACGGGCCTCGAAAAGGACGACATCGTCATCGTATCCGGAATCGGCTGCTCGGGCAGGATTTCCGTTTATGTGGACTTCAATACCCTGCATACGACTCACGGAAGAGCTCTCACTTTTGCCACCGGCATCAAGCTGGCCAATCCCAGGCTTCATGTGATCGTGATCATGGGTGACGGAGACGCCACAGCCATCGGGGGAAATCATTTCATCCACGCGGCCCGGAGAAACCTCAATCTTACGGCAATCGTGGTCAACAACAGCATCTACGGCATGACGGGAGGGCAATACTCGCCCACGACCCCCTACGGAGCCCTGGCCACGACTGCTCTGTACGGGAATATCGAGCACGCCTTTTCCATTGCGGAACTCGCCGTGATGGCAGGCGCCGGCATGGTGGCGCGTGGTACCGTCTACCATGCTTCTCTGCTCGACGACCTGATTGAAAAGGCGATTATGAAGCGCGGCTTCTCCGTGGTGGAGGTCATCAGCCATTGCCACACCCAGTACGGGCGGAGAAACCTTATGGGTGACGCCGTCGAGATGATGCGGCGGCAGAAAGAATCGGCCGTGAAGATCGAAAAGGTTGCATCCATGTCGGAAGAGGAACTGCAGGGCAGGTTCACCATCGGAATCCTGGTCGACAGGGATCTTCCGATCTATACTCATGAATACCGGAAGATCAGGGAGGCCGCCAGGGCGGCGCCGTCCAGAATCCGATGATTCTGCAGCATCGACATCGGGGGAAAAGAGAAAGGTCATGGCGAACAGGTACGAGATCCGTTTAAGTGGTTCCGGCGGCCAGGGCTTGATTGTTGCCGGCATCATACTTGCCGAGGCGGCGGGCATTCACGACGGCAAGTATGTGTGCCAGACTCAGAGCTACGGCCCGGAAGCCCGCGGCGGCGCGAGCAAGGCGGAAGTGGTGATCAGTGAAGAGGAAATCGATTACCCCAAGGCGATCAAACCCGACGTCCTGCTGGCCATGAATCAGAAAGCATGCGATGCTTATTTTTTTGACATGAAGCCCGACGGCATGCTGGTAGTCGACTCCACCTTCGTCAAGCAACTGCCCACCACGCGCGCGATCTCCATTCCGTTTACCCAGCTTTCCCGGGAAAGATTCGGCAAGGAAATCGTAGCCAACATCATTGCACTCGGAGCGCTTGTCACCCTGACCGGTGCCGTTTCACTGAACAGTATCGAGGCCGCCGTGTTGAACCGGGTGCCGCCAGGCACAGAGGAACTGAATAGAAAAGCCCTGACGGCGGGCATTGAAGCCGCCAGAGGCTTCCTGAACGAGAGGTTATCCAGAGAGTCTCATGCGAGTTTTACTGACGAATGATGACGGAATCTACGCCAAGGGAATCGAATCCCTCTACATCGCCTTGAGCCGCGATCACGCGGTGACTGTTGTCGCACCCGAAACGGAACAGAGCGCCGTGGGGCACGCCATTACATGGCTCGATCCCCTCAGGGTCACCCCCGTGAACCGCAACGGTCATTTCTTCGGCCATGCTCTGAACGGAACACCCGCCGACTGCATCAAGATCGCCATTGCGGAACTTCTGCCGTCCCCTCCCGACGTGGTCGTTTCAGGCATCAACATGGGAGCCAACGTCGGCGTGAACGTGATTTATTCGGGAACGGTCTCCGCCGCAACCGAGGCCGCCATACTGGGAATTCCCGCTGTTGCAGTGTCCATCGATTCCTTTTCCCCACGAGATTTCAGTTCGGCGACTGAATTCATCCCGCGGCTTCTCAAGGCAATCGAAAAGGAAGGGATGCCGCCCGGCGTGTGCCTCAACGTAAACGTCCCGGATGTTCCCGCGGAGGAGGTGAGCGGAATCCGTATCACTCATCAGGGCAGGATGAAGTGCGTGGAAAAATACGACCGCCGAGTAGACCCGCGCAGCCACGTCTATTACTGGCTCTGCAACTCCGCCATCCAACCGGACCTGGACCCGTCCGCGGACTCTTCCGCCCTGGCCGAAAAGTATATCTCCATCACGCCAATCCATCATGATCTCACTCATTACGGGATGATCGACGTCCTGAAAAAATGGGAGATCTGACAGGGGAGCACACCATCGGCTCTTGGGCTTTCGGGGAGTTTGAGTTCACCCGGCAAACGAGAGGAGCTCCGGTGCTTTTCGCGCAGAGGATGCCGGATGAACCATAGTCGTTCCAGAAAACTTCCATAAGCCGTGGGCTCACAACCAACTATGAAGCGCACAAGAAATTTGTAATCAGTCTGATCTCCTGGAATAACGGGCTGAACATTCCCGCATTTTCTCATACATGCGGAGGCACCGACTCGAAAACGCTTCCGATCTCCAGCACCGTCACCACGATATCGTTTGAGGGTTCTCGACAGGAAACCGGCAGCCATCCAGGAACGACTCCGGCCAGGCAGATCCTTTTGTAAATGCGACCAGCCGGGCGGAAGTCGAGCTGATTGCCGTGCTGCCGGAGCAATCCCCCGGCTGGCTCAGCCACGCAGGCACTTGTGGGGGGACCCCCTCATGCGCCCAACATCACGTTCATCGAATCCATGCAGAATTCATGCAGGTGCCGTTCTCGCCATCCCTGTCAAATCGGGACGTCGATCCCGGGGAGACTCGCCTGACCAGCAAGACTTTCCCGAACGCTTTTCAGATACACCCCTTCGGCACCGCCCCGATCCGGCCGCGAGAAAGCCTGTTCACTCCCCTGCCGGACGGGCGGCACACTGGCGCAGTTTCTTGTTCGAAACAGGAGCGCTATTTGCCCTGCGTTCCGATGATATAGCCTGTGAGAGCTCCCGCCGCACCACCGACCGCAGCTCCAACAGCCGCATTGCCTCCCGCAATCGCGGCAAGCCCCGCTCCGCCCGCAGCGCCTATCGCTCCGCCGCTGAGGGTCTTCTGCTGGGTGGGGGTCATCCCGGCGCAGCCCAGGGTGAAAACAAACGCCACAAGAACAAGCACATATGCTACACGTTTCATGCGATTCCTCCTTTGTTTCCCGTTGGAATCAGCCACGGGAGCTGCGTTGCTTACTTGGAAAGAGGACGGCCGGCGATTCCGGTCTGGATGTTCGGCTTAATGACATTGTCCCACACGACGCGCATCACGGGGATCTCGGCCTTGTCGGGATTAGCCTGATAGAATGAATCCACTTTTGCCACCACATCGTTGATCGACATGCTGGACATGGCCTCAACGCCTTTCGCCGAGAAGTCGTCCGCCTTGAGTTCGGGGTGTTTTGAAGCCAGTTCCTGCTCGATGGTCATGACATGACCCATACCCCAGATAAACGCAATCTTGGAATCGTGGTCCATTTTGAGCCAGACATCTCCCCTGAGAAGCGGCATCCCGAAGGAATCCTGCATTCTCTGCTCATAGGCTCCCGAACCGGTCTTTCCCCCGACGGAAGCTCCAATGGCTGAACCTGCCACGAGACCCAACGCCACGAGCACGCCCAGTGCAATAATCCATGCGGATTTCTTCATCCTTGCACCTCCTTTGTGTTCGTCATGCTCCACGTATTATCCATTCCCTTGCCATTTCGACCTCAACCGATGGAGAGCGTCTGCCAGGCGTGGCAGTAATCCTCCCCCGAATCCAGATCCCTGCTTTTCGGCGAATGCTCGCATCGTCTCGGCAGACGCAGACATATTCCCGGTATTTGCGAACCCCTTGAATAAAAGGGTCTGAAATGACGACAGCGGACATGGAAGGATTTTCATTCTTCAAAAGATCCTGGACCATGGCACTTTGATGGATCCCTGAAAACTGCCGGTCGATCACTGCCTTACTCTTCTGACAGGCATAAAATCGGCAATGCTCATAAAATAATGACTCGACCCAAAAGCACAAGTGCCTAAGCCTCCCGTTACGGCTCTCGGACGGCGATCGCGACGGCTTCGGTGTGGACCACAACGACTTCGTCGCCTTTCTTGACTCTGTCGAAGTTCTTGACCCCTTTGTCCACTTTCAGGGAAACCGACCTACCTTCGGGTCCCTGGAGGGTAACCGTGCGTTTCTTGTGGTCAATATCCTTCACCAGGGCCTTGACTTCCGAAGTGCTCACGGCGATACCCGCGGGCTTCTCTCCCAGCGGCGCCACTTCCACCATGTCCAGCTCGCCTGCGGCCGGTTTCCTTCCTGACTTTTCCACATAGACCGCTATGGAATCGAAGTATTCGGCCACGATTTCGTCACCCGTTTTGATCTGGTGGAAGTTGCGGACCTCTTCGCCCACTCTCACAGTCACAACATTCCCTTCGGGTCCTTTCAGGGTCAGAAGTCGGTTCTCGTGGTCCACAACTTCGACAGAGGCCTTGACGACCACCACTTCGGTCATCACCACGCCCGGCTTGTTTCCCTCCTTCTTCTTTGCAGCTGCCGCGGGTGCCGCAGCGACCATCAGGCTGAGAGCAAGGAAATTGCATTGGGTTTGATGATTTTGGGGATGTTTTGGGATTTGGCGGGATTTGGTGTGAATTCGTGGGATTGGGGGATTTTGGGTGTGATCAAAACGCAATTCGTGGGTGGGTTGAGGGTGGGGATTTTGCGGTTGAAATTGCGTTTTGGTGATCAAAAGTGGGGAGGGGTGTTTGGGGTGCGAACTGTTTATAAACTGTTTGCAAACTGGGGTGGGGGTCATTTTGCACCGCACTTCTTGCAGGGTCTGTAGCCTGCGTCGAGGGCTTGTTGGCGGGTGGTGAAGGTGGCCGTGCAAGCTTTGCAGTCGTAGTGTTGACAGGAAGAGTCGTGGAAGATGCGGGATGATATGTTGCCGTGGTATGAGGCGGCGCTTGCGGGAGGAGCCTTGGGTTTTGAGGATTGAGGTGTTGCCTGGGCGAGTTTGAAGGAGTGCCTGAAATCCCATGGTGGGGTTGGGTTTTTGGCTGCCCATAAGCCGGATCTCGCGCCCTGGGAGTCGGATTGGAGTTTCAGCCAGTCGCGGCAGAAGTCGTTTGTGCAATACTGAGTATAGACCCAGGCGTGGCCGGACCTGATCAATTCTTCGTTTATGGACCGGCCGTTGACGTGGACGGTGGCAACCGTTCGCCCGTATCGGTCGATGTCGATGGGCTGAACTTCCACCGGGTTACCGTCCGCGAGCTTTGAGGCAAAGATCCAAGCTTCTCGACCGGAAGCCTGATTGCCTTCAGGGCAGTCGATACCATAGAGTCGAACGTTCACGGATTCTTCGCCTTTCATGACCACCATGGTATCGCCGTCAATTACCTGGACCACCCTTCCCTGCCAGCCATAGAGCGGAGTAACGGCGCACAAGAAAGACATGAGCGATATAGCAAGGCCGAAAGTAGACTGTCTGCTGGTTATGGGTATTGGTCCTTTAATAACCTGCTGTTAGTTCAATTTAACATGAGCGTTTTTTGCAGACCAAAAGCCACCACTCAAGTTCAAGGTGTAGGATTCCTTCTGGTTGGGGACTTCAAATACAAGGACACCCTTGGTTGGGATGTTGGGCTGGCATTGCTTCAAGAATAGTGTCTTGGCTCCAGATAGTTCAAGTGCCGTGGAGCCTTCGGATGAGGGCTCATATGAAACGTTTGATTGGTCCTGGAGCTTGAATAGGGCGTTATCAATTAATCGGGTTTCAGAGGATGTATTCGTTATGGTTAGATCAACAAGGAGAAATATGCCATCAGCCCTTTCTTGCGCGAATTGGTTGCCGACTGATTTTGAAAATTTAACCCCATTCACCTTGTAGATGAAGTTACCAACATTCACCTCGTCGCCCACGCCAGCAATCGGTTTTGATGGTTTCTCGGCGACGGGAGCGGTGGACTTAGTTGAATCTTCTGGCTTTTCGCCCGGTGGTTGAGCTGGGGCGGCGGCTGGGGCTGTTGCCGCCGTCTGAGTGGTTTTCTGTTGTGAGTCTTTATCCTTGGGAGCAAATATGCCTGCAACTATCAGCAGGGCAAATAGACCGAGGAGGATCTTCTTTGTCTTGGACATCGGTCGTTTGACCTTTGCGCCGCATTGCGGGCATGTCTTGGCTTCGGTGCTCACCTGATTGCCACATTCACGACATTTAGACAGAGCCATTTTTATACCTCCTTTTGTATGAATGTTTAAGGTGATCCTTCTGTTGCTACCTGGTTCGCAATTTTTCACTCCGATTGCGAACCGAATTGCGAACCACCTGATCTTTGCGAACAGGAAGCGTAAGACGCTAACATCCATGAATATATAAGAGTCTGCGCCTAAAAACACGAAAAACTCGATTACGAACCAAATTTTCCCACCAAGAGCGCCCCTATGCGCTGTTCTCGTGGGTCATGGGACTACTATTCTCAGATGACCTCCCTCCCTGTTTTTTTTCGACCCATTCCTTAAATTCAGGGAAACACTTCATTAATTGGACCTTGAACCATCCCCTATACGCAGAATCCTCGCTGATCAGCTCGGCCACCCAAGTCCTGAATGACTCAATGAAGCCATTCTCGATGGGGACCACTTCCGCAGGCCTGGGCTGCTCCAGCTCGCTCAGATGCTTTGGACCATCCCCGCTGAGCAGCCAGTTGATGTTGATGTCAAACTGTTGCTGCATTCTGAGTAGGTCGTCGGCGCAGGGAAGCCTTGTGCCCGCTTCCCATCGCTGGACAGTGTTCACGTGTACAGCAAGCCGGTTGGCGAAAGCTTTCTGCGGAAGGTCTCCTCTGACTGTTTTCATTCTTGAGGCTAACATCTATTCGGGTGTCCAGTCTAGACCAACCAAGGAGTCCAGATTTAGTTCCCAATCTGAACACAAAATTGGGAACTAAATTGGGAACCAAGGAAATTTGCGGAACCAGCACAGTAACATCAGGAGATAACTAAGAATAACCTCCAAACGGGTGGCATAAGGCAATTATTTGTTTTGGGAACCACCCAAATATCTATCTTTGACCTTGACTCCACCCATTCAGGTGTGTATAGGTATCCATGGTGAACACGTACACCACCCTGCACAGCGCAACATTACTTCAAGGATGGTGTACGGGTCAACATCCGAAAAAGGAAAAGATCGGACGGTAAATGAGGGTTACGGCGGACGGATTTTGGGAGATCGGCCATGAAGAGGAAGCCAAGGTTTGTTGCGTTCTACGGATACTTTTCCCTCACCTGCGTCAAGGGTACCCGGAAGGCAATCAGGAATCGGCTAAGTCGGCTTAATCGAACCACGTACATAGACACCTTGGAGATATTCCCCCAGAGTCCAGATGGGGAAACGAATTTTGATCGGCCGCTGCAAAAGCAGTACGGATTTGTTCCACAAGTCTAGTGCCAGAGGGAATGTCAATGAAAAGACCGGTGCAGCTCAACATGTTTTCGTCAACGAGCCTGAATGTGGTCGCCGGCATCAAGGAGGCGATGAATGTTTCGGCCAAGATGTGCGGTCTTTCCCGCGACGAAATTCTTGAACGCATGAATGAGCTGGCAAGACGCTTCGGGGTGCGCCTGGTCAAAGGAAACGGGGATCTCGGGCGAGACACGTTTGAAAAATGGCTCAACCCGAAGGCTCTTGAGTATGTGCCGACCGTCCAGGCACTGCCCATTTTTTGCGCGGTAGTGGGAGACAACGGCGGAATACAGGCTCTTGTAAGGCCGCTTGGGGCAATGGTGATCGATTCCGATGATGTGAAGCTCCTGGAATGGGCCAGGGAATATCACAATGCGCGCAAGAGCCGCAAGAGAATGCGCCAGATCGAAGCGGAGCTTTGATGTGATGGAAGATGGCACAAAGGTTATCCGCTTTGACCCGGACAGGGCGCTGATTCGGATTCGCGAGGCGAAGTGGTGCAAGCATCCAAGAATCATTGTTTGCGAGAAAAGCCGTTCGCTTGAATGTGATGTATGCGGGGCCGCAATCGACCCCTTTGACTTCATGCTGCGTTGGGCAAAAGGGGATCGATGCCTCGAAGCAAGAAAGCGCCAGCTCGAAGATGAAGTCAAGCGCATTTCCGGGAGCCTTGAAGAGCTCAAGCGCGAAGAGAAGAACCTGAAGGCGCGCTTGAGGCGGCTCAAATCGTGATCGGAGACAAATGGAGGTTTGTTGTGGCTGTGAAGCTTAAGGCCGGGAAAAGGGACGTTGATGAAATATGGGTTTGGATGATCAGGAGCGGAAACCGTCCGGCCAAGATCGCCAGGGAGCTTGGGGTTGGACGGGCTCTTGTAACCTGTACGATCCATGGGAGAAAGAATAACCGCAGGGTGCTCGGCTACCTGCTTGAAAAGGGGTGTCCGACCGAGATCCTGGGCCTTCCGGAGGAGGTGGAGGTGTGATTTTCGCCAGGGGCATGCTGGGATGCCGACCTAGATCTGGTGTTGGGGGGGGCGTGAGGCGGTACACGGTAAGCGAGATCGCGAAAGCCAAGGGATGTAGCGCGCGGTACATTAGGCGGCTCGCCAGGGAGGAAGGCTGGAAGGGCCATGCCCTGAACAAGAGAGGGGACCTCACGTTTGAGTTCCAAGACCTTCCTAGCGACATTCGCGAAGCTCTTGGACTCATTCGCCCTGAGCTCGCAGAGCCTGACATGGATTCGATGCAGGCATGGCTTAGGGCGAAGAAGCTGAGCCCTCCAAAGCTTGCCGATCCAGAGGTTCAGGCAAAACTGGAATGTGCAAGAGCCCTGGAGGAAGCGGACTGGGGCGATAAGGGCTCGGTTGTGAGTATGCTGGCCACGAAATACGGCAGGTCGGATCCCACCATCAGGCGGTGGGCAGAGGAGGTGGAGAGCTGGCGCATCGCAAATGCCTGCGAACAGATGGTCGAGCTATCGAGTTCTGCGGGGGTGCCTCTGGTCAAAGTGGAAATCCCGCGGACCCGGAAATTCGACCAGGAAGCCATGGCCTACGGGATCATGACGTACGCCAGGAACATCCGCAACGGGAAGCGAGCGGCATACGAGGACCTGTGCGCCGAAGCCGCGCGCCGGGGCTGGGAGATCGGTGATTACACGAACTTCACGCGTGCGGTGGGCAAGATCCCTCGTGGGGTGTGGGACCGAATCCGGCGCGGGACCATCGGTTTCGACCGAGACTATATCCCCAAGATCGTTCGTTCCTGGCTGAGCCTGCCCGTCATGACGGTGCTCTGCGGGGACCAGCACATCTTCGATTACAAGGTATTCGACATGGAGACCGGGGAGGCGATGACCCCGGAGTGCTACATCTGGATGGACTGCACGAGCCGTTACTGGGCCGGTGTGTGGCCGGAGATGGGCCACTACAACAGCTTCACCGTCGGACACAGTCTTCGGGAGGCTCTCCGGTGGGGAATCCCCGATGAAATTTTCACGGACTGGGGGAAGCCGGAAGGATCGAAACATGTCGCCCAAATACTTTCCGGGCTGTCCGGGTATGCGGTGTGTGGCGGAGCCTTGGACTGGAAGCTGAAGTACGGGGAGATTAGTGAAGCAGGAAATGGCGATGGCAGAGGAAGCGGGATCATCGGCGACCGGATGGTCGGGAGCTCGACCACTCTGCATGGAGAGATATCCCACCGGAAGGCCCAGGCCGGCGTGCCTTGGAACAAGCCGATCGAAAACCAGATGAACATCCTGGAGCGCGAGTTGGCGAACCGTTTCACTCCTGGGTACCGGAAGCGGGACGCGGACGCCTGGATAAACAAGGAGCGGAACCGGCACCTGAAACAGGAGCGGCTGCAGGGGAAGCTCCTTTCGATCGAGGAATTCCTGGAAGCGTTCTTCGATGTGATCCGGAGCCACAATCGATCGGAATGCCGGGTGAAGGAGCAGATAGAAAAGATCGTGCCGGAGAAGGTCTTCTTCAACGGCCTGGTGGAACAGAACCGCCCGGTGTTCGACGACCGGACGCTCGACTATCTCTTCCTGCCCCGCTATCTGCGCACTCCGCGACAGAGCGTGGTCGAACTGATGGTCCGAAAGGGAGACCGGAGATGCTACTACTCCCCGCTGCTGTCGGGGAGGAAGGATCGGGTGCAGGTGAGCGTGGATCCGTATGACGTGGAGGCGCCAGCCATAATCACGGACCTCGACGGGTCCTATATCGACCTGGCGGAGCCGTGGAACGTTCAAGACCCCAGGGACACGGCGGGATTGAGGCAGAAGCTTATCCGCCAGGCGCAGCTTCGGCGCTGGTGGAAGGAGCAAATGGTTTCTGTCTTTGACGGATTCGGTCTCCTCAAGGCCGATGAGGCCTCGGCCTCGAATGCCAGGAGGGCCGAGGTGATAAGGGTGGTTCCCGCGAGCCGTGCGGCAAAGCAGGCCGCGGATGATGCGAAGGCGAGAAGCGAGCTCAAGCCCAAGACGGCCGAAGCCGGGAAGAAGCTTGAGCGGATGTTTGAGGCGATGACCGCAGGCAAATGAAAGGAGGAAGCATGGCGGCGATGCTTGGATTGTTTAGAGCGAGCGGAATGAGCGTGGCGGAGGTCGTACAGGCTACAGGTAGATCCAAGGCGACCGTGAGCCAGGTTATCAACGGCAAGTACCATGGAAGAGACGAGGTGGTGGAAGAGATCCGGAGCCTTCTTGAATCAAGGATCGGGCCGAGTGGAGGCGGCGGAGCTGAGTGTGGCCGCGAGGATGCGCCAATGATCACGCCCGGACAGAAGCAGGCATGGGTACTCATGGATCTGGTGAGAAAACAGCACGATTTCGCGGTACTGGTCGGGGCGTCCGGGGTTGGAAAGACATGGGTGGTGAACCGGTATGGGCACGGTTACGGGGCCGACGTTTACACGGCCAGGATGAGTCAGTCTCTTGGTGGATTACTCGGGGACCTTTGCCGGCTGTGGAATCTGAGCTCTGACGGCGGCAATGACGCCAAAATGGCCAGGCTATGCGAGGCTGCCATGGGACGGTTCCTGATTGTTGACGAGGCCGACCTGCTCATGGGGAACCGAACGCGCCGGAACGTGCTGCGTCTGGTGGAGGTGTTCCGGCAGCTGTACGAATCTGGGTGTGGCGTGGTGCTGGTTGGACTTCCTGTCCTGCATAAAGCCTTGAGCGCAGCTGGGGAAACGTACGTATTCAGCCGGATAGGCTATCTGCGACAGGTTGGGTCTCCGACGGATGATTTTTTGGCCATGTACTGGAAGAGCCTGGTCGACGACTACCCGGAGGCGATGGAAAAGGCGGGTCCGGTGGTTTACCAGGCGCGGAGAGCCGGCTTCTTCCGGTACCTCGAAAAGCTTGCAGATCTGGTGAGGCTCTTTTCCGGAGATGTGGAAGAGGCGCTGGGCCTCATGTTTAGGCCATCGGGTGCCTAAGGGGAGACGAAGCACAGATGAGGGCGCCACATTGCAAGAACTGTGGAAAGAGGCTGATGAGGTGGGGATGGTATGAGTCGCACAATGAACCGGTCAAATACTGGTACTGCATGGCGTGCGATTTTCGAGGCATCAGGCCGTATATCCAGGTGTTCCCGAATAACTGTATGGACGTGAAAAAGGAGGATGGGAAATGAGAAGAGGGTTGATACGTGTTTTCAGGAGGTTGATCCAGCGCAAGGACGATCATCATCGATACCGCAGGAGCCTGGCGGGGATGTATGTCGGGGTAAGCTTCGAGACCTACATGGATGCCCCTGATTACTACGACGCGATCGCGTGGGCGCTGCGAAATGGGCGCGCGCTGCAGAGGCTGGAGGGGTCTGAAAAATGGGCGATAGTGGGGTAATGGTGCAGGGAGAGCTGAAACTGACATTGGAGCCAGGTTGGAAAACCGACCGGTCAAGACGAGGAGTGAGAGTCTTGGAATTGCAGACCGGAGACAGCATCCGGGTGGGCATGCAGGAATTCTCGGTTGTGAAAATCATCGGGAGCTGCAGGTTTCTCGTTGTCCCGCATGGACGGAGGGTAGGCCGTGAGGTGTGAGAGAATGCATGCCACGATCACCGTTGCGTCATGCATCGCCAACCAAGAGTATCGGGAGAGCCGAGTTCATATCAAACGTGGACTCCCCAGTTGCTGGGGGTGCAGCGAGGGGATCGCCGCGCGCGAGGGTAAATTTGACGACAAGGATGTGGAGGAGCTGAAACTAATAGTTCTGGGACAGAGTGGTCATCTCGCCAAGGGAGGAACGATGATGAGTCAAGCGTTGGGGAGAGCAGTCTCAAAGGGCAGTGTTCAGGATGGGATGAAGCGCTGCAGCAAGTGCAAAGAGATCAAAAGCATCGAGGAATTCTCCCACAACAAAAACAGCAAGGATGGGTTGGATTACTGGTGCCGTGATTGCTATAAATGCTATAAACTCAGCAGGGTGGATGTTAAAAAAACAAAGGAAAATGCGGCGTGTCCCCACGGGGTGTGGATCGATCTGTCCAGATACCCGGATCTCCTGAAGGAAATCGAACGGATCGCCGAAAATGAGGAACGCACGGTGGAAGCTCAAATCCGGTGGTGGCTCAGGAGGAATTTCCATACACTCAGAAAAGGGGATGCCGCATGAAGAGAATAAAGCAGAAGGCTGTGGACGTCGGGGTGCCCCAGACCCGTGAGGCGGTGATCGAGGCGATAGCCGAAATCGGGCGCCGGCAGCGGGAACGGGACCGGATCGAAACGGAGATGAACGAGGAGCTTTCGGCGATCAAGGCCAGGTATGAGGAGATGGCCAGGCCGCACGTGGAGGCCGTGAAGGCGCTGACGACAGGGGTGCAGATCTGGTGCGAGGCCAACCGGAACGTGCTCACCCAGGGGGGTAAGGTCAAGTATGCTTCGTTCGAAACGGGCGAAGTCAGGTGGCGCACTACTCCTCCCAAGGTGATCGTTCGCGGCGTGGACCAGGTGATCGAGCAGCTCCGTAGCTTAGGCCTGATGCGCTTCATCCGCCTCAAGGAGGAGGTGAACAAAGAGGCCATCCTGTCAGAGCCCGAGGCGGTGGTGATGGTAAAAGGAATTTCCATCGCCCAGAGCGAGGATTTTGTGGTGGAGCCGTTCAAAGTAGAGATAACGTAGGATTGTAGGTTGCGTTGAATGGAATGAAACGCAACACCCTACATGGCGATAAATGAGATGTCGTTGTAGGGGTGACCCGGCCGGTCGCCCCTACTCAAAGAGACCTGCAACTGCCAGGGGAGTCTTGAAAATGGGCCGTATAGAGTCGAGCCGCAGAAGCCTGGTGGCTCAAATTCATATTTTGAAGAAGGACGTCGGGATGAGTGATCTGGAGTATATCACGTGCCTGGAGGAATGGACCGGCAAGGCGAGCTGCTCGGACATGAGCGGCTCGGAGCTGGAGGAGGTCCGGCGCAGGATGTGTCTGCTGCCCAAGGCGGCCGCGAAAGACGATTGTCTGCCGGGATGCAGCCCGGAGCAGTGGCGGAAGATTAAGTGGCTTCAGAGGAAATTGCGTTGGAATGATCAAAATTTGAGGGGATATATCAAGCGCGTGACGAAAATGGAGCACGAGCGGTTTTTGGATGTTCCCTCGGCGCGCCGAGTGATCACCGGGCTGGTGCGGGTGATGGAGCACGAGGAGCGCAAGGGGCGAAAGTCCGACGCGGCGCTGGGGGGAACGTAGCAATGAGCGCCGCCATGGAAGACGGCGCTACCGTTTTAAAAACCGATTAGGCCTGCACGGGCTGGAAGGAGAAGGGGGAAATGAAAGGCATGTTCGCGGTTTTGGTGGTTGCCGTCGTGGCGCTGGTCGTGGCGTCGAGATCTGTTTCTCACGCCGGGGACCGGGTGATTTACACGCGGGATCGCGATGGGCGCCAGGTGGAAACGACGATAATACGGGAAGACGGATCGGTCCAATACTACGACCGCCACGGGCGCAAAGCCGGAAGCGCGGTGATCCGCCCCGACGGCAGCGTGATTTATTACGACCGCAAGGGGAGACAATCTGGAAGCGACAAGGCGAGACGATGACGGACGCCCCAACAGGCAAGGAATGGAAGGCGGATATGGCGAAGATCTGTATTTCTGACGACGAGCTGATGAACAAGAGGTCCGCCGGGGGAATCTCGCGGGCTTACGCACCCATTTTTATGATGGATAATTCGAGGAGGGGTGAATCCATTCCGGATGAGCGTATCCTGCGGTTGAAATATTTGCTGCGTCCGGACGAGGTGGCGGATATTCTGAGGATCTGCCAAAGCAAGGTGTATGAGCTGTGCGCCGAGGGGGTGATCGATTTCGTGAAGATCAGAAAGAGCGTGAGGATCAAGAGCGACTCAGTGCGAAGGCTCATGGGGATATGAACCGCAGGCCGGTCGCTCTCCCCCTGCGGGAAATGGGAAAATCGGTTTTGTGGAGGGGCGGATAATCATTTGCCCCTACGGAAAAGGGCGATCCATTGCGGGTCGCCCTTTTTTTATTCGTTTTGTCCATCCTGTAGGGCCGATGGTTGATAGCCCTGTGGATAATGGTTGATAGCTGTACGCATGGGATATCAACCTTCAACTATCAATCATCAACCATGGAAGGAGGTCAGTTTGTGGGGCCAGCCATAAAACCGGGAGGTTTGTCTTTCTTGAGGGGACTGGAGGATTCCGAGTTGCTTGCCCGGTGCATTTACGGGGAAGCTCGCGGCGAGGGGATCGAAGGCATGATCGCCGTCGGGCACGTCATATTGAACCGCTGCGACGCGGGAGGCTACGGGGAGGGGCTGAAGGGAGTGATTTTGAGGCGCCGGCAGTTCTCGTGCTTCAATTCCGGCGATCCTAATTTTATCAAATTAACGCAACCGGAACTGCATGATGACGCCATTTCCGTTTGCAGGGACGTTGCCCGGCGTCTTTTGGAGATGTCCCAGGAGGAACGGAAAGCCGACGACCCGACGCATGGGGCCACGCACTATCACGCGGCTTCCATCCGGCCCTACTGGACGAAGTCGTTGAGGATGGTCTTCTGCCGGAGGATCGGTGGCCATCTGTTCTGGAAGGAGGTTTGAATGGCACAGTTAACGGCACAGGTGGAGCTTCCCTCCAAGCCGCCCTCAAAGAGCAAGATCGAATGGGGGGCGAAGATCATCATTCTGCTGGCCGCGATACAGGATCCGTTCACTCAGTCGCTTTTGTTGGGATTGTCCAAGGACTTCAACGTGTCGGTCCCGGAGGGGATGTTTTCGAGGATCATGGCTTTGCTGGGCATTTTTATCTGGGTTTCGAGGCGGTTTTTCACCAACGCGATCATCTCGAAGCCGAACCTGAAGGACCCGTGGAGCTGATGTGGGAAGGTGGAAGTGGGAAGGCAAAAATTTTTATTTTCCGCTTCCGCCTTCTTGCCTTGGCCTTCCTGCTCATGTTGCAGGGGTGCGTAAGTACGTGGGAATGCAGGCCTTTCGTAAAGGTAATCCCGAGATGGGAGGATGGGGCCCGGTTGAGTGATGTGAAGATCGGGACGTTCTTCGTGGGTGTAAACTGCCACGAAAAGATGAAATGAGGTGAATGGATGGAATTTTTTCAAAAGATTTACCAGTGGATCAAGGGGAGCGGACTCTTCCAGAGGGTAGCCGCCACGTTGGCCGGAAAGGCCGTGGAGAGCATCCGGGACCTGGCTTTGGCGGTGGTATCGGAGCTGGCTGCAGGTAATCTGACTGGCGAGGAGAAACGCAGTATCGCTTTTTCGCGGATCAAGGAGGCTGCGATCCGTGAGGGGAAAGAGATCAGTACGTCGGCCATCAACCTGGCCATCGAGATGGCCGTGGCGCTCGTCAAGGAAGCGTAAGGCATGGAAGCCATCGGGATCAAGGAAATCCTGTCCGTGCTGAGCAACGCAGGGCTTCCCGGGCTGATGCTCTTCATGTGGTGGTGGGATACCAGGCGGTTTCACCAGGCGTTGGAACAGTACCGGGAGCACATGAACAAACAGGAGCGATGGTACGAGAACAACGTGGAGCTGGTAAAGGCCTGTAACCGGATATGCGAGAACCAGCAAGAGGTGATCCTGATGGCGACATCCGCCCTGGTGCGCATGGAGGGGAAGATCGATACGAACCAGTTTTGCCCGCTTGTGAGGCACAAGAGGGCAAACGGCTATGATGTCGAAAAGTAGGGGCGAATGATTATTCGTCCCAATGGTGGGAGATCGATGAAATGAGTGAGAGGCTGATGCTGAAGGGCGCTCTGCATGAAAAGAAGCGGGAATGCATGACCCTGGCCATACGAGCACAGGGGGTGATCACCGGCTTGAAACATATTATCCAGCCGGCATCCATCGTTCCGCTCAAGGACTTGAAGACGGACCAGGCGCTGGAGCTGATGAAGGAGCTGCACGAGCTGAAACAGGAATACCTGCAGGTGAGCCGCGACGTGGACGAGCTGGAGCAGGAGCTTAAGTGATGGCCGGGAAAGTGCGGCGCCACGGGCGCATCCAGGACGAACTCCCCGTCGAGATCCGGGAACAGGTGGACCGGCTGATCGTCGAAGGCGGGTACACCTACGACGACATCAAGGCGTTCCTGGACGAGGCCGGGTACGACATCAGTCGTTCGGCCATAGGGCGGTACGGAAAGGAGTTCCTGGATTCGTACCGGAGGTTAAGGGTGATCGAGGACAAGTCCAGGGCCCTGATTTCGGAAGTCGGAGAGGGGCTGGTGCTCGAGGAGGCCACGAGCAAGATTCTGATGCAGAGGGCGCTGGAATGCCTGCTTGACGGGGAGCTGGATGCGAAGGAGAGCGCCTCTCTCATGAAGGGTGTGGCACAGCTGCAAGCCTCAAGCGTGCAGCGGGAAAAACTCAAGAAGGAGCTTCGCGGCAAGGTGGAGCAGACGGCCGGCGAGGTGGTCGAAACGGCCCGGTCGGGCGGTTTGTCCGAGGAGCTGATCCGCCAGATCGAGGAGCAGGTGTTGGGGATCGTGAGATAGTAGGGGGAATTGATCAATTGCCCCTACAATTTGCCCATTCCGGGTAGGGGAGATTGATTAATTCCCCCTACAGGGGCGTCACGCAAGGCATGAGGTGTATCGAGCATGGATGACCGGATTTCTAAATATTTCCTGCCCTACCAGGCGAAGTGGATCGGGGACCGTTCGCGGTTCAAGATCGTGGAAAAGTCGCGCCGGGTAGGGATGACGTACGCCCAGAGCTACGAGGATGTGGTGGACTGCGCCAGGCGGGACGGGGGGCTCGATATCTGGTTTTCGTCGGCGGATGAATCGGCCGCCAAGGAGTATATCCGCTACTGCGAGCAGTGGACGGACCTCTATAAGATAGCGGCCAGGGCGTTGGGCGAGACGGTGATCAGTCGCGAGGACGACATAAAAGCGCTCACCATAGAGTTTGCGAACGGGAAGCGGATCAACGCGCTTTCGAGCAACCCGAAGGCATTCCGGAGCAAGGGCGGGAAGCTGGTTCTGGACGAATACGCCTTCCACAAGCAGCCCGAAGAGCTGTGGAAGGCGGCCCTGCCGGTCATCACGTGGGGATTCCCCGTGCGGGTGCTATCTACCTACAACGGCAAGGGGAACCGCTATTACCGCATGGTGGAGGAGGCGAAGAAGGGCAACGCCTGGAGCCTGCACTCGATCACCATCGAGGACGCGGTGGCCCAGGGGCTTGCGGACCGGATCATGGGGCGGGTGCTGACGGATGCCGAGCGGCGGCAATGGCTGGAGGAATGCCGCGAGCAGGCCGGAGACGAAGAGACCTGGCAGCAGGAGTACATGTGCAACCCGGTAGACGAGGCCACGGCCTGGCTGACCTGGGAGTTGATCACGAGCGCCGAGCACGTGGACGCGGGCAAACCGGAGATGTACGCCGGCGGGGAATGCTACGTCGGGATGGACATCGGGCGCCGGAGGGACCTCACGGTCATCTGGGTGTGCGAACGGGTGGGCGACGTGTTCTGGACGCGGGAAGTGGTGAGAATGAAGAATATGAGCTTTGCCGATCAGGACGCGGAGCTGGACCGGGTGATGCGGTCGTACCGGGTGATCCGGCTTTGCATGGACCAGACGGGGATGGGGGAAAAGATGGTTGAGGACGCCAAACGGCGGCACGGGTGGGTCGTCGAGGGGGTACTTTTCACGGCGGCGGCCAAGCAGGTGCTGGCCGTGGTTGGAAAGCAGCTCTTCGAGGACCGGCTGGTGCGCATTCCGGGGGAAAAGGCGGTGAGGGAATCGCACCACAGTGTACGGAAGATCATGACGGCGGCCGGGAATCCCAGGTTCGACGCGGACCGCTCCGAGGTGGGGCACGCCGATGAATTTTGGGCTCACATGCTGGCCATCCACGGCGGTGTGAATCCGGGCGAGGAGCTGAAGGTGCTGACGGCCGGTCCGCGTGAGAGTGTGCGGATGCTGGCCGGATATTAGGGTTGACGGCTCACGGCGAGGGGGCTTTGTCGGGTTACGGCGCGAAAGTACGCGCCTAACCCAACCTACTTCTTCAGGCAGTCAACCATGAGCCGTGAGCCAAAGGAGAAACGATTGAAGAGACTGACGGACATACTGGACAGGTTCAAGGGCAGGCTGTTCGCCTCGGGAGAGAGCGCATCCGCCAGGCTGGAGAGTCTCCAGGGCGAGCTTTACGCATCGCTGTCCGTGGGGTTCGATCCCATGTCGTGGCTGGGGACCATGCCCGATCCGGACCCGGTCCTGAGAAAGTCGGGAGACGGGGTATGGGTGTTGCGGGAGCTTCTCTCCGACGACAAGGTGATCGGGTGCATTCAGAGCCGGAAGTTCGGGACCCTGAAAAAGCGCGATTTCGCCTTCAAGCCCGGGAGCGGCGATGGGGGCAAGATGGATTCCCGGTTCGATGCCCTTACGAAAGCCCTTGAAAAAGACCTGGAGCGGGTGGACCTCTACAACGTTTTTTCCCAGGTGCTGGACGCTCCCTACTTCGGGTTCACCCCGGTGGAGGTCCTGTGGCGGGCCGAGGGCGGCTGGATGCACATCGAGGACCTGAAACCCCGCCCTCATGAATGGTTCGGCTTCAACGCGGCGCACCGGCCCGTGTTTTTGGGCGACGAGGCCGGCGAAGTCCCCTTCGGGAAACTGGTGGTCGCCAGGCATTTTCCCGACGCATCGAACCCTTACGGGCTGCGGTTGCTGAGCCGCTGCCTGTGGCCGGTGGCCATCAAGAAGGGCGGCATACGGTTCTGGGCGACCCTGTGCGAAAAATTCGGGATGCCCTGGGTGATCGGGAAGGCGCGCCAGGGAGCGGACGAGAAAGAGCGGTCGGAAATGCTCTCGCGGCTTTCGGCCATGGTGCGGGACGCTGTGGCGGTAGTGACGGGCGGCAGTGAAGTCGAGATCCATTTGGCGGACGGCAAGGCGTCGGGAGACCTGCATTCGGCGCTGGTGGACCGAATGGACAAGGCGATCGCCTTCGTTCTCATGGGTCAGACGCTTACGGCGGACATCGGTAGTGCCGGAAGTCTCGCGGCGTCACAGACTCACCTGAGCGTCCTGGACGACTACCGTGAGGCTGACGAGGCGCTCATCTGCACCTTCATGGAGGAAGTGGCCTGGATCTACGGGCAGGTGAACGATGCTTCGGCCATTACGCCTGCGTTCAAGTTCGATGAGCCGGAAGATTTGAAGGAGCTGGCGGAGCTCGACAGTAAGCTGCATTCGGTGGGTGTTCGGTTTTTGCCCGTGCATTTCGAGCGGCGTTACAGCCTGGAGAGCGACGAATTCACTATGGCCTCGGACACCCCCCCTGCCCCCCCTCAAAGGGGGAATATTGAAGAAGATCGGGTGGGGAATATTGAAGGAGATCAAGAAGGAGACCCTGAAGAGAAAGGGCGGGAAGACGGGAATCGGAGCGGGCGGGAAGGCACGGCTATGGCAGCGCCTCCGGGCGCTCCGGGAGGGTACACCCCGGAACAGCAGGCCATAGAGGACCTGGCGGCCAGGTGCCTGGACGAGGCGTTGGCGGTGTCCCGAGATCTACGGAACAAGGTGGACGAGGCGATTGCACGGGCCGAAACCCCGGAAGACCTCCTGCTACTGCTGGCTGAAATCTTCGAGGAAGCCGGGCGGAAGGATGAGCTGGGAGACGTGCTGCTGAGGGGTATCCTGGCGGCCAATCTTTGGGGACGGACCACGGTCCTGGCGGAAGGTGAAAACTGATGGCTGGAGTCAAGTCGGCGGACGTGACCGTCACTCCCCTGCCTCCCCGGGAGGCCATGGCCTACTGGAAGACCAAGGTCCCCATGAAGGCGCGGGAGTTCTACGAGCTGGAGCTGGAGGCGCGCTCGCGGGCCTTCACTGTTTCCGGAGTCAGCCGGGAGGACCTCCTCGATGAGCTTTGCGGTTCCATGTGCAAGGCCCTTGAGGAGGGGCAGAGCTTCGGGAGCTGGAAGAAGGATACCCAGGGAGTGTGGGATTCCCTCGGCTGGACGGAAAAAGGGAGGTCCTTCAGGCTCGACAATATCTTTCGCACCAACCTCCAGACGGCCTACCACGTGGGGCGCTACGCCCAGATGCAGAGGGTGAAGGAGTCTCGCCCCTACTGGCAGTACGACGCGGTGAACGACCGCAGGACCCGCCCCACGCACCGGGCCATGGACGGCAAGGTGTACCCGGCGGATCATCCCTTCTGGGACACCTGGTACCCGCCAAATGGTTTCAGGTGCAGATGCGGCGTGAGGACGCTTTCGGAGCGGCAGGTGGTGCGCGAGGGGCTGACGGTCGAAACCGAGGACATCACCGGGATGCTCATAGAGCCCATCGACCCTGTGACGGGCAAGAAGACGATTGCCCGGCCGCTCATGCCCGACCCCGGGTTTTCGACGCACCCGGCGAAGGACTGGCTTTCGACGCTGACGCCCTCGGAGCTCGAGGGCGGCGAAATCCTGGACCTCTTCCGGGGTTCGCTCTGTAGGAAGGGAAAAGGAACGGTCCAGCTCACGTCCGAATCGTGCCGCCCTCCCCTCTCCGGCATCGATGCACGGCACCTGCTCCCGGTAGTCGATGACGATATCATGGCGAGCGGACTCAAGGACGAACAGTACGTGCTGGCATTTCTCAAGGAGTTCGGGATTTCAAAGCTCGATGGGACCAGGATTCACAAGCTTCCGGACGGGACGCCGGTGGTCATCGGCAAGGGGTTCTTCGTGGGCAAGTCCACGCGGGACTGGAAAGTCAAGAAATCGGGACGGGAACGCTACGTGAAGCTCCTGGCCAGGACGATCCTGAATCCCTACGAGGTGTGGAGGGTACCGGCTGAAGTGTCGGGCAGACCCATGGCCGTGCTCCGCCTGATACGGCTCTTTTCGTTTCGGAATCATGAAATAGGGGGATTCGCGGTTTTCAACCTGTTGAAAGGGAAAGTGTGGCATGCGGCCACCGTGTTCACTCCCAAGACGGGGAATGAGTCCGGTATGCTGGAATACCTGGAACGGCAGAGGGCCGGGATTTTACTTTACAGGGAAGAATGATTGCCGGGAGTGGCCCGCACGATCCGGGGCCGCGCGGGCGGGCGGCACCCTTGCTTCTACCCCCTCCCCGGAGAGGTTCAGGGTACGCCGCCACTCAAGAGGGATTTTAACAGGTTTTATTGCGGATGCAAGAGCGGAGCTGAAATGAGTGGATGGATCGATCTGTGTCGGACCGGGACATGGGTGGCCAAGTCCGGCTGCCAGGTAACGTTTACGGCCGGAGACCTGGACGCCATCGTGGAGGGCTACGACCCTAAGAAACGTGAGGCCCCGCTCGTCTTCGGCCACCCGAAAGACGACGCTCCGGCCTATGGATGGGTGGAGGCGTTGCGGAGAAACGGGGACGTCCTGCAGGGGAAGTTCACCCAGGTGGCGGACGGCGTGAAGGAGCTGGTGGCCCAGGGGCGCTACAAGAAGGTATCCATCGCCCTCTTCCCGGATGGGAAAACACTTCGGCATGTGGGGCTGCTGGGGGCCGCGGCCCCGGCCGTTTCCGGACTTCGGAGCGTGAAGTTCGAGGCGGAGGAAGGTGATGCGAAGGTATTCGAGTTTTCGGAAGAGGATTTTGGAGACAAGGGGGATGAAATGACGGTGGAAAAACTGCAGAGGCAACTGGAAGAGGAAAAAAGGAAACGGGAAGCCATGGAGGCGGAGGCGTCCCAGGCTAAAGAGGAGGCCAAAAGACAGGCGGCGGAGCTTTCGGCATACCAGGCGAAGCAGAGGGAAAAAGAGGTAGACGGGCGGATTGAAAAGCTCATCGAGGAAAACCGCATCCTGCCGACCGACCGCGCCCTGGTGAAAACATTGGCCCTGTCGTTTGGGAAGGTTGCCGGCGAGATCGAGCTTTCGGAAGGGTCCGGGAAGAAGCCCCCGGTGGAGCATTTCTTCGACCTGCTCTCCGGCATGCCGGACCGGAAGCTCACCTCCGAGTTTTCGTCGCCGGACAAAGACAAGGATGGCAAGGACGGAAAGCTGATAGATCTTACGAAGTATGTGTGATGGTTCATGGTTCATGGTTCATGGCTCGTGGGTCGTGGGCCGGAGAGAGAAAGGGGTGTGACGAATGACGATCAATGCAGCATTGGGTTCCGTGAGTTATGACGACGAGCGGGCGCGGGCCAACGGGCACGGACCGATGATCCTGGCCGGGGTGGTGGCCGCCGGCCAGGGGGCCCTGCCAGTGGGGCTGCTCCTGAGCCGCAACGCAACGGACGAGCTGATTCCTTATGAGGCGGTGAACGACGAACCGGTCGGTACCGGCAACGGGACAGACAAGACTTTCGCCGATACTCTGGCCAAGGCATCCATCGAGCCGGGGACCGTTTCCGTGACGGATGGAGTGGAGACGTTTACAGACGACGGGTACGGCCGGTTGACCGGTTCCGCGGGAGGAACGGGGACGATCAATTATACGACGGGGGCGTTATCGGTCACGTTCAACGCGGCCCCTGCCAACGCGGCGGCCGTTACGGCCGATTACGTGCGGGAGCTCGTGGGCGTGCTGGATGAAACGATAGATACCACGAAAACGACTTCGGCAACATACATTCCGCACGGTACGGTTCGCCGGGACGTGCTGAAGGTTGGAGCGATCGCCAAGGCCGCCCCGTCCGCCACGGAATTGAAGCGCCTGTCCCGAAAGGGTATTTGGGCGATGTAGCAGCGCGGGGACGTGGATTTAGACCTACCCGATTTTCGATACCGGGTAGGTCCGAGCCGTGTCGCCCCGAAATACAGAAAAACAGGAGAGACCCATGTTCGATTTGAAATCGTTATTCACCAAGGACTGCATCGTGCGTTACCTGACGTCGCTGCCCCCGATCCTGACACCGGTCATGGACAACATCTTCACGGACCGGCCACAACTGGGCCTGCCCGTGGTGGGCGCCGACCTGGTGCGTTCGGTGGCCAACACGCTTCCAGTGGTAAGGCGGGGGGCTCCTTCCATCCCCGCCACGTCGCAAAGCGGAAGCATCTCGTTTTATGAGCCCCTCCCCATTCGCCCGAACAGCCAGGTGACGGGCCAGGACCTCAATAACCTGCAGGTGCTGAAACCCGGAGGGCGGGAGGCCTGGGCGGTCCAGAAAACGGACTTGCTGCGCCAGGTGGTGAGGAAGACGACGGAAGCCATGTGCGCGAAGGTGCTGAGCGGGACGCTCGCCTGGCCCGTGCAGCTGGAGGGGGGAGGGTTCGATTCTTACGAAGTGAGCTTCGGCTCTCCGCTCTCCGTGACCCCGGATGTGCTCTGGAGCGAGGCCGGTGCCAAGCTGAAGGACGTATACATGACGCTGGCCGCCATGGAGGAGGCGCTGCAGGAAAAGGGATACGGCTCGACGGTGAAGATCTGGGCCGGCAAGGCCGCCTACGAAAAGCTCTTCACCCTGGCGGAGGCGAGCGTCACCACGGCCAAACTGCGTGTGGAGATGACGCAGCATGGGATCAATGTCGGCGGCTACCTCGTGGAACGGAGGATCGAAAAGAACCGCAACCCGCAGACCGGAACGCTGACCGCTACGGTGGAGGATAACGACGTAGTGATGATCGCCACCGACGCCGGCCACCGGCTCGTGTACTGCGCCGTGGACGACCTGGATGCGAACCTTCAGCCCATGCCGTTTTTCGTTAAGCCCATCAAGCTCGAAGATCCGAGCGGATATAAGCTGGTGGCTGAAAGCAAGCCATTCCCCTTGCCCAACGTGGAGGGGATCTGCAAGGCGACGGTAGTGAGCTAGGCGCGAAGGGAGATCGGAATGATTCAGATCAATGATCCCGTGAAGGTGCGTTGTATCCTGTGCGAATGCTCATTCGAGCTTCGCGCGGATGTTCTTTTCAGCAAGGATGATCTGGTATGCCCCAACTGCGGCATCGATGCACGCGGCAGGTTCAAGCCGTTCGTGGAGTCCTTCGAGGCGTTCGTGCAAAAGAAGGGGGAACTGAGCCGGATTTTTGAATTCGACCTCGGCTTGTGAGGGCATGGAAATGAACTATTGCGAGGGAACGGACCTTAACGACTACCTGTACCAGGAATACCTGGACAAGATCGAGCAACTGAGCCCGGGCAGCGCGTTGCGGCATATCTCCCAGGTGAGCGCTGAAATCGATGATTCACTGCGAGCCGTCTGCACGCTCCCCCTGGCGTCCATCCCTGCTACGGTGCGGCGCATCTGCGCGGTGATCGTATGCTGGAGACTTGTGGGAGAGATCACGACCCTGATGGACACGGAGGCGTCGAGCGGCAACGAATGGATTCCGCTCCAGACGCTTTACAAACAGGCGGTCAAGGACCTGGAAGCCATCCGGGAAGGAAAGCCGGGCTACGGACTCGACGGCAAGGAACCCGAGGCGGGGGGCGTGGACGTGCTCGCCCCGGACCGGATGTTCACCGAAGAGATATGGAGCAAATTCTGATGAGTAAAACGGGCGCATCCTTCAGGATGGATATGAGCCGGCTTGCGAACGCCGTGAGCCGGGCCGCAGGCCTCATGGGTGAGTCCCAGAACCTGGCCGAGGCCGTGGGAGAGGCGCTGGTCGCTTCGACCCGGAAGCGGTTCAAGGACGAAACCGACCCGGAAGGGAACCTGTGGAAAGAGTCCGCGCGCGCTGAATCCGAAGGCGGACAGACGCTTACGGAAACGGCAGGCCTCAAGAATTCCATCGTCTACGAGGCGAGCCCCACCATGGTTGTGGTGGGCACGAACAAGGAATACGCGGCCATTCACCAGTTCGGCGGGGAAATCGAACCCCAACGCGCCCCCAAGCTGAAGTTCCAGGTGGGAGGGAAATGGATTGCGACCAAGAAGGTGACGATGCCGGCCCGCCCCTTCATCGGGATCAACGAGGAGGACATGGCGGAGGCCGGGGAGACGATGATTTCGGGTATGAAAAGGGCTTTCGGGGTCGTGAGTTGAAAAGGCGGTATTTTGCCCTTTGAAGGCATTTTTAGGTCTGTGGCATATCGAGATAGGCAAAATGGATTTAAATAGTTTTTGAACCGTTTATGAACGTTTTTAAACAGTAGTCTGGAAATGGCCAGGGGTTCAAATTGAGGGATACTGCATTTTCCATCATCAAGACGGCGGCGGAGGAGGTTGGGCTCCAGGATGCCTCGGTGATCGAAAAGCCCTGGAAGAAGGGTGGATCAATCCTGCTGCCGGACCCCCGCATGGAAGTCGAATGGATGGGGGAAAGCCTCAAGCGGAGCGGCCGCCGGCTGGCGGTGGTTGCCGGGAGCGATCCCCTGCGTTCGAGAACCGTCCGGAGGGCGCTCTACACGGCGGAGCTCACCGCGCGCTGTGAGCTGGTGAGCGAAGATCCGGATTGGGTGGAAGAGGCTTACCGTCGATACATCCTGGCCCTACCCAGGAAGGTTGGGGATTCCAACAACGACCTGGTAGTGGTGACCGCGAACCGCGCAGTGCGTAGTGGGTTCGTATCCGGGCTGGTGGACGTCGGGCGCAGGCGTTCCAACGCGGTGTACGTGGTGTTTCGCGGCATGATCAGCCGTGACGAGTCTGTCCCGTGGATCAGGGACGCTCACATTGTCCCGTATTGGGGAGGGTTCCTGAAAGTTATCCGGACCTGTTACGAGCTGGTGCCGGTACTCTCCGGCGACCGTTCGAGGTCCGTGGCGGATGTTTTTGTCGTAGATGCATCTCCGATCTCGGAGCTTTCCGGGCGTTTCCGCAGTGAATCTGCCGCCATCGAACGGTCATGGCTTGGCTGGTGGGAAGACGGTGCGACGTGGGAGAGCCCGGATTCAGTGGTTGCGGTGGAAGGGCATTCGGAATGGTAGGAGTGGGGGAAGTTATGACGAAACAGGACCTGATAAGAAAGATGGCCGAAGAGGCCAAGATCACCAGGGCGCAGGCCGGAGAAGCGCTGAACGCCTTTCTGGACGGAGTCAGGGAAGGGCTTGAGATCGATGGAAGCGTTACGCTGGTTGGATTCGGAACGTTCAAGGTCAAGGAGCTCGGAGAGCGTGAGGGGCGCAACCCTTCGACCGGGGAAGCCATCAGTATTCCGTCCCGGCGCGTGGTCCGCTTCGCGGCTGGAAAGAACCTCAAGGTATCGATGAATTAGGAGAGAGGAGGATGGTAATGGCAAAGGATCGTACCGCCCGGACCATGGAAGATCTGATTCCGGTGGAGGAGCTGGCGGCCCGGCTTGGGGTTAGAAAGTGGAAGCTTGCCGGCATCATGCGTCATCAGAAGTGGGCTCCAGGGAAATCGGTAACCGAGAAGGATTTCCTGAGGGCCGCAGTGGAATTCAACGACCGCCCGATGGGGAAGTGAGAGGAAGGGGATGTAATCCATGGGATTGCGTGATGTTTTTGAATTCATAGTGGATGGAACAAGCGGGCTGGTCCCGGGCGACATCTCCGGCAAGGCGATGATCGCCGGAGTGTGCTCGCTCGGGACCCCGGGGAAAATCTATTATCTCGGGAAGAGCTCGAACTTGGAGGGTTTGCTCGGGCAGGGTCCGCTCGTGGATTGCCTGAGGGATATTTTCGCGACCATGGGGCAGGAGGCGACGGTGCTCGCCGTCCCTGTGGCCGGGAGCCCGGCCTCGCTCATTACGCCGGTAACGCACGTCGGGACCGGACCCGAGGCCGTGGTGAGCGGCACGGCGGCGGAAAGCGGGAGCTTCGTGGTCAAGATAGCGGTGGGTGGGGCGCTCGGAACGGCCAAGTACAAGCTTTCAGAAGACGGCGGAGCGACCTGGGGAGCGGAAGTCACGACGAATGCCGGCGGCGCGATCGCGCTGGGGACTTCCGGGGTGACGCTTACCCTGACGGCCGGAACTCACGTGATGGACGACACTTATTCCGTGGCCGTGCAAGCTCCCATCGGTGCAATCACCAAGACGGGGACCGGGGCCGCCGTTACGGTTTCAGGGACTGTGAAGTGCGCAGCGGACGTGGTTTTCAAGGTGGTGACCGGTGGACTGAGAAATGCCGCCACGTACCAGTTGAGCCTGGACGGAGGTGACAGTTACGGCCCTGAACGGACCGTACCCCTGGACGGGGTCGTGCCGGTGGGGAGTACCGGAGTAAGTATTACCGTGCCCGTAAGCCCTGAGGTGGTGGCCGGGGATATGCATTCCTTCAGCCTGCTGGCCCCCGTTGCGGCCATCTCCACGGTGGTGGAAGCCATCGAACAGCCGCTCCATCTTGCCGACCCCGAATTCGTGCACGTGGTGGGCGCGTCCAATTCAACGGACTGGGCCGTACTGGGGACTTTGGCCGACAGCCAGTGGAACAAGCATCGCCCAACGTTTTTCACTTGTGAGGCTCGGCTCCCTTACCCCAACGAAACGCTTGACGACTGGGTTTCATCGCTGGTTGCGGAGAAAGCCGGCTATGCTCACCGTTTTGTGTCCGTATGCTCTGCCTTCGGTGAGATCAGCGACACCCGTGGTTTGAGTCTCACCCGGAATGCAGGTGGACTGATGGTCGGGCGGCTGCTGTCCATTCCAGTGCAGAGAGCCATCGGGCGCGTTCGCGACGGTGGAATCTCTCAGTTAAAACTCCCGGATCTCTACACGGAGTCGATGCAATCCACGCTCGAAGACGCCGGCTACGTGACGGCCAAGCGCTATGCAAGCCTGGCATCGTGTTATTGGGGTGATGCCAAGACCCTGGCCGACGTGACGAGCGATTACCAATACCTGGAGGTGCTCCGGGTGGTGTTCAAAGCCGTGCGACTGCTGCGTATCCAGGCGCTTAAATCCATGTATGACGAAGCCGGTGATGTGCTGCTCGGTGCGGATGCTCCAGGGCTGGCCTACCTCAAGGCGAACCTCGAAAATGCCCTCGACACCATGACGTCGGCCATTCCGCAGGAGCTGGCGGCACATGTGGTGCACATCCCTGGGAATCAGGACATCGTCAACAACGGCGTTGCGGTGGAGGTGACGCTGATCGGAATACCCATCATCCGGACCATCAAGTTGTATGCGAGCTACGTGTATGCCGGAAGCAGGTTTGATCCTCGTCTAAAGGAGGAAGCGGCCTGATGCAAGGCGTAATTGAGGCCCGCAGGAAGGCTTACCGGGCCGAGAGGGCGGGCTGGGTTGAGGAGAATAACAGATGATCAATGGCAATCAATACGACTGGGAATCCGTGGAAATCGTCATGCCCCACGGGATCGTGATCGGGGTGCAGGAAGTGAGCTATTCCGACGAGCGCCCGATCGAAGCGAGATACGGGAGAGGGTCGATTCCCCGGGGCTATGGGCGGAAGAACTACGAAGCATCGGGGAGCCTGACGCTCGACAAGGACGAGGCGGACCGGCTCCAGAAGGCGCTGGGCGGGAGCTTCTACACCAAGAGCACCTTCACTGTGGTGGTTTCCTATGCCAATCATGACCAGGCGACCATAACGGATGTGCTGAAGGACTGCCATATCACCAAGCGCGACAACAGCGCCAAGCAGGGCGAGGAGAATTCCGGGCAGACGAAGCTCGATATCGTCATTCTGTCGCCCATCGAATGGAACGGCAAGGCGGCCTACAAGGCGGGCCGCGACGGAGCGATGGGCAGATAGGTTCAATAATGAACGAGAGGATGCGAAGAAATGAGTGAGAAGCAGGAAGGATATATTGTTCTGGTTTCGGAGTTCCGGAATTTCGCCGGAGAGCAGATGCGCATCGAGTGCCGATTCCGTCAGCCGACCGTATCGGACCTCTCCCGCTCTACCCTGGAAGCTGCGAAGTCTCCGCTGCGATCGTTCCGGAATCTCCTGCTGGCGTGCGTGTGCCCCGATGATGAGGCGTCGCTGAGGGAGCATCTGGAGCAATATCCTGGCGTTGCGACGACATTCGCTAACGAGATATTTGAGCGAATGGGGTTCGGCAGTCTGGGAAAGTGATCGAGGCGGAACGCCGAGCGCTGTCGCTAAACGGGTTGCGGCAACTCGGTGTGCTCATCCGCTACTGGACTCACAGGGAACCGTCCGATGATCCCATAGAGTTCATGCAGCAGGCGGCTGAAGCACTGTGGATCGAAGAGCGGGTGAACGGGTCAAGATAATTGCGTAAAAATGATCAAATTTCCGAGGATGTGAATGGACGCAGCGTTTGAAGTTCAGGCGGTCATGAGCCTGGTGGACATGATTACCGGTCCGCTTCGCCATATTCGTTCGGATCTGAACAGAACAGGTGCGGCTGCGACTTCGCTTGCGACGCGCATGGGAAACCTGGCCTCATCGATGATGCCGGTTGCTGCAGCCGCCTCTGGTGTCCTCCTCGGAATGGGAAAAGCCGTGAACGTGGCCATGGACTTCGAGCATGGCCTGAGCCGCCTGGCTGCTGTGAGCGATGCCACGCAGTCAGAAATGATAAAACTGAAGCAATCGGCCCTAGACCTGGGAGCTGCCACAGCCTTTAGTGCTGCACAGACACTGCGAGCCCAGGAGGATTTAGCCAAGGCAGGGTTTGCGGTGAGCGAGATCATCGGGGCCATGCCGGGAGTGCTTTCTCTGGCAGCGGCTGGAGACCTGGAGTTAGTCCAGGCCACGGAAATCGCGAGCGATACGATCAAGACCTTCGGGCTCAGCGCCAGTGATATGGGTATGGTCGCCGACGTGCTGTCGAAGACAGCCAATGCGGCCAGCACTGATGTGACCCAAATGGGTCAGACCCTGAAAAATGCCGGCACCACAGCTGCAGCCGCTCATGTGTCGTTGGTAGAGCTATCGGCAATGGCCGGCAAGATGAGCGACATGGGGATCAAGGGGGCCGAGGCCGGGACCCAACTCAAGACCATGATGCTGCGACTGCAGGGGCCGACCGGGGATGCCGCAAAGACTCTGGCCAAGATGGGCGTTGCGGTAAAGGATGCCTCCGGAAATATGCTGCCCATATTCGATATCCTGCGGAAACTCGAAACATCACTGGCTGGAGTGGGCACGGCAAGCAGGGCTGAGAAGCTCAAGAAGATATTCGGAGACGATGCGATCAATGCCGTAAACGCTCTGCTCAACACAGGAATCGACAAGGTGAGGACGTTTGCGGGCGAGATCCAGAACAGCACTGGATCGGCTGCACAGACTGCAGCACGAATGCTGGACGACCTCAAGGGGGCGCTTTTGAGCCTGTCTGGATCATGGGGGACGCTGCAAATCGTGATGGGATCGGTCTTTCTGGGAGAGCTTAAAGACGCCGCTCAATCTGCAACCCGGCTGATTAATGTGCTGACCTCGCTCTCCAAGAACCC
>JABUEY010000193.1 GCA_013314815.1 Syntrophobacteraceae bacterium | reverse complement strand
TCATGACAGAGGCAAGACTCATTCCAGCGGCAAGATACTCTATTCCGCCCGCACTATCCCCCTGCGCGGCTCCTGGCTGGACCTCGAATTCGACCCCAAGGACATCCTGTACATACGCATCGACCGCCGCCGCAAGTTTCCCGTGACAGTTCTTCTCAAGGCTCTCGGCTACACCACCGAGGAACTTCTGAACTATTTCTACCCCAGCGAGAAGGTCTTTGTGGGCAACGAGACCCAGTCCGAGAAGGAACTCAATCCCGATATTCTCATCGGTACTCGAGCCCCCGAGGACATTGTTCATCCCGAAACTGGGGAAGTCCTGATCAAGAAGAACAGGAAACTCGGCAAACAGGCCCTCAAGCGTTTGCATGAAATGGGGATTCAGCGCCTGCCCCTGAAAACGACTGAACTGGTCGGACAGGTGCTCGCGCAGGACGTCATCGACTTCAGCACCGGAGAAATCGTCGCCGAATGCAACGACACCATCACCGAGGCGATGCTGAAGGATTTCATCGAACGTCGGGTGTCTCAAATCGAACTGCTGCACCTTGAAGGCCAGGACGTGAGCCCGTCGTTCCGCAACACGCTCCTCATGGACAAGGTCAACGCCCAGGAAGACGCTCTCATAGAAATCTACCGCCGGCTGCGCCCCAGCAACCCGCCGACCCTCGAAGTTGCAACGGAGTTCTTCAACAACCTGTTCTTCAATTCCGACCACTACGATCTTTCAGAAGTGGGAAGGCTCAAGCTCAACCTGCAACTCGGCCTGGATGTGCCCCTGGACTACCGGACTCTTCGCAAGGACGACATCCTGACGGCCGTGCGCCGGCTGATACGCCTCAAAGACTCCCAGGGTCCCGTGGACGACATCGACAACCTGGGCAACCGCAGAGTTCGGGCGGTGGGGGAACTGCTCGAAAACCAGTACCGAATCGGCCTGGTGAGGATGGAACGGGCCATCAAGGAGCGCATGACCCTGCAGGAAGTTGAGGCTCTCATGCCCCATGATCTCATCAACGCCAAGCCCGTGTCCGCCGTGGTCAAGGAGTTTTTCGGGACAAGCCAGCTGTCCCAGTTCATGGACCAGACCAATCCGCTTTCCGAGATCACTCACAAGCGCCGTTTGAGTGCACTGGGGCCGGGCGGACTGACCCGGGAACGTGCCGGTTTTGAGGTCCGCGACGTCCATCCGACTCACTACGGCCGCATCTGCCCCATCGAAACGCCTGAAGGTCCCAACATCGGGCTCATCGTATCCCTTTCCACTTATGCGAGAGTCAATCCGTACGGATTTATCGAGACGCCTTACAGGAAAGTGGAAAACGCCATAGCCAGAAGGGACGTGACCTACCTGACGGCCATGGATGAAAAGGATTATCCCATCGCACAGGCAAACGCTCTGCTCGACGAACAGGGCCATTTTGTGAAGGAACAGGTATCCTCCCGCAAAGCGGGTGAATTCGTCATGGTGCCTCCCGAGGAAATCCACTACATGGACGTTTCTCCGAACCAGCTGGTGAGTGTGTCTGCGTCACTCATCCCCTTTCTGGAGCACGACGACGCCAACCGGGCACTCATGGGATCTAACATGCAGCGACAGGCGGTTCCGCTCATCCAGACGCGTGCTCCTCTTGTCGGCACGGGAATTGAGCGTATCGTGGCCCAGGACAGCGGCGTGACCATCGTAGCCCGGCGCGCCGGGATCGTGGAATACGTCGACGCCACCCGCATTGTGATCCAGGTAACGGAAGACGGCAATGGTCAGGGCAGTTCCATCGATATTTACAAGCTGATCAAGTTTCAGCGATCGAACCAGAATACATGCATCAACCAGAAGCCCCTGGTAAAACACGGTGATGTGGTCAAGAAGGGACAGATCATCGCAGACGGACCATCCACGGACCACGGAGAACTGGCCCTCGGAAGAAACGTCATGGTCGCTTTCATGAGCTGGGGCGGATACAATTTCGAGGATTCCATCCTGGTCAGTGAACGCATTGCCAAGGAAGACATCTTCACTTCGATCCACATCGAAGAATTCGAGGTGGTTGCCCGGGATACCAAGCTTGGCAAGGAGGACATCACGAGGGATATCCCCAACGTGGGCGAAGAGGCACTGAAGAACCTCGACGAAAGCGGCATTATCCGTATCGGCGCCTATATCAAACCCAACGATATCCTGGTAGGCAAGGTTACCCCCAAGGGCGAATCTCAGCTGACTCCCGAAGAGAAACTGCTTCGAGCCATCTTCGGGGAGAAGGCAAGTGATGTCAAAGACACGTCGTTGCGTGTGCCGCCGGGAGTCGAGGGGATCATCATAGACGCGAAGGTATTTTCGAGAAAGGGTGTCGAGAAGGACGAACGTACCCGTTTCATCGAGGACCAGGAAATAGCCCGGCTCATGAAGGACCAGAGGGACGAGCTGGACGTCATTCGCAAGAGTTCGGTCAAGCGCCTGGCGCAGCTGCTCGAAGGCAGGACGAGCGACGCATCCATAAAGGACGGGAAGAAGGTCTACATCAAGAAAGGCGAAGTCTTCACCCCGGAAATCCTGCTCAACCTTCCCAGCGGCTTCTGGGCCCAGATCAGCGTTGCCAAGGATCCGGCCGTTTCCATGGAGATCGAGAACATAGCCGCCGCTTACCAGGAGCAGGTGAAGCTCGTTCAAGCACTTTTTGAAGAAAAGATCGGAAAGCTGAAAAGAGGAGACGAACTGCCTCCCGGCGTAATCAAGATGGTGAAGGTATACGTGGCCGTCAAAAGGAAGCTGCAGGTGGGCGACAAGATGGCCGGGCGGCACGGCAACAAGGGTGTTGTTTCTCGCATCATGCCTGTCGAGGACATGCCGTACTTTCCGGACGGCGTCCCCGTGGACATTGTGTTGAACCCGCTGGGTGTTCCCTCCCGTATGAACGTCGGTCAGGTTCTGGAAACCCATCTCGGCTGGGCTGCGAAGGGACTCGGACAGCAGCTGGCTGCCATGCTCGAGGAATACAGGCAGCGCGAAACCATAGACGAGAAGCTTCAACGCATCTACAACGCGCTGGAGTTCGAGAATTACTTCAAGGACGCAACGGACAGGGATCTTAAGGCTCTCGTCTCGGATTTCAAGGAAGGAGTCCATGTGGGTTCCCCCGTGTTCGATGGGGCGGAGGAAGACGAGATCCGGTCGTTTTTGAAGGAGGCCGGGCTTTCCGAGACGGGGCAGTCCACTCTCTACGACGGCAGGACCGGAATACCTTTCGATCAGAAGGTGACGGTGGGCGTGATGTACATGCTGAAGCTGCACCATCTCGTGGACGACAAGATCCACGCTCGTTCCATCGGCCCCTATTCTCTCGTCACTCAGCAGCCTCTTGGTGGAAAGGCACAGTTCGGAGGCCAGAGGCTGGGCGAGATGGAAGTGTGGACGATGGAGGCCTACGGGGCCGCCTATGCACTTCAGGAATTCCTTACGGTCAAGTCCGACGACGTGGCCGGCCGTACACGAATGTACGAAAAGATCGTCAAGGGAGACAATACCCTCGAGGCTGGACTGCCCGAATCGTTCAACGTGCTCGTGAAGGAGCTCCAGGCCCTTGCTCTCGACGTACGCCTGCTCGAGGAAGAGGAAGGGAACTGAGATCGGCACACATTGCCGCTGTGGATTCCGGATAAGCCGGACCTGCAGCTGCATGGATCAGGCGGTACTGGCATTTGATACCCGGCAGGGCACGGAAGGCGCAATCCCTGCACTGCCAAGGAGGTTCCTTTGAAAGAGCTTTACAGTCTGTTTATGAAGCCCAAGGACCCGTTGCATTTTAATGCCGTAAAGATCATGATCTCCTCTCCGGAGCGTATCCGGGAGTGGTCATACGGCGAGGTCAAGAAGCCCGAGACCATCAATTACAGGACTTTCAAGCCCGAACGGGACGGCCTTTTCTGCGCGCGCATCTTCGGCCCCATAAAGGATTACGAGTGCAACTGCGGTAAGTATAAGCGAATGAAGCACAGGGGAGTCGTGTGCGAGAAATGTGGCGTGGAGGTCATCCAGTCGAAGGTCCGACGCGAGAGGATGGGCCATATAGAACTGGCTTCGCCCGTGGCGCACATCTGGTTCCTGCGAAGCCTTCCGAGCAAGATCGGCAACCTTCTCGATCTCACCTTGAGAGAACTCGAAAAAGTTCTCTATTTCGATTCCTATATCGTGCTGGACCCGGGCGAAACACCTCTTTCCCGCGGCGAACTGCTGACGGAGGAGAAGTACCGCGAGAAGGTGCACGAGTATGGCAGCGCCTTCACGGCTGGAATCGGGGCGGAGGCGATCAAGCAGCTGCTCGCCATGCTGGACCTCGAAAGGCTGGCCGTCGAACTCCGTGAGGAGATGGGCAAGACCAACTCCATGGCCAAGCGCAAGAAACTGGCCAAGCGGCTGAAGATCATCGACGCGTTCAGGGAGTCGGAGAACCGACCCGAATGGATGATCATGGATGTTATCCCGGTGCTGCCTCCGGACCTGCGACCTCTTGTTCCCTTGGACGGAGGCCGGTTTGCCACGAGCGACCTCAACGACCTGTACCGCCGCGTGATCAACAGGAACAATCGCTTGAAGCGCCTGCAGGAACTCAACGCTCCGGACATCATCATCCGCAATGAAAAGCGCATGCTCCAGGAAGCGGTGGACGTTCTGTTCGACAACGGCCGCCGGGGAAAGACCATTACAGGTGCGAGCAAGCGGCCGTTGAAGTCTTTGAGCGACATGCTGAAGGGCAAACAGGGGCGCTTCCGCCAGAATCTTCTCGGCAAACGCGTGGATTACTCCGGCCGCACGGTGATCGTCATCGGGCCCAATCTTCGCCTGCACCAGTGCGGACTCCCGAAAAAGATGGCCCTCGAACTCTTCAAGCCCTTCATCTACAACAAGCTCGAGGAAAAGGGATATGGGACCACCATAAAAGCCGCCAAGAAGATGGTGGAAAGGGAGACGCCCGAAGTCTGGGATACCCTGGACGAGGTTGTGCGGGAATTCCCCGTTATGCTCAACCGTGCTCCTACCCTGCATCGACTC
>JABUEY010000192.1 GCA_013314815.1 Syntrophobacteraceae bacterium | reverse complement strand
CAACACAAGCGCAATGAACACCCACCTTGGCCCGGACAGGTCTCCCCGGTTCACATGACGCGAACTTCCCTGCATTCCGTCACCAACCACCCCACGCGCCCGGTCATCGCTTTCCCGCTGCCCACCCAGCGTGACCGGCTTCCGGAACCTGGTCTCCGACCGGCTGTTCCTATGCCCTGTCGGGGTCTCGCAAACCTCTGGCAGACCTCGTGCCTTCGCCCGCGTCCCGGTCCGGACTTCACCATGAATGAGCAGGCTCGTCGCTACGTAAGGCCGAAACGTGTTCGCTTTACTGCGGACTGCAAGTTCGCCTCCGGTTGCCCTCCACCTCGCCTCGCGACGACGCAGTTACCTTCGGCTATCGGGAGTGGGCATCTCCCCAGAGAAAACTTGCACCTCTCAGATCGCGCCTGCTCCCAGGCGCACTCATTCCCGCCAAGGCGGCAATCCAGGAAAACTAACCGTGCATGGCGAAGCAATTTCAGAAATGGCATTGAGCCTGGAAGAGAAGATGGGGGAGCAAGACATTCCCGGGTGGAGAGATCTTTGTCGCGCGATTTGCGTTCAGACTGGATTCCCGCCTTTTGCGGGAATGAGGATGGGTATGTTCAGCGGGAATGACGCCGTGATCTTCGTTACGTTTTGATGCCGAATGACCTTGTTGCGGGTGCATTCCACCTGAACCGGGTGCATTCCACCTTTTTGCGACGACTGTCCAGGTACCCATTTATGAGAAAATGCCGGAACTGTCTGGTCCGTTTTTCAAGAGACCAGCTGAATAGAAGTTTATGTGCGTAGTCCGGCGTAATCCTCCTGGCTCGGGTTCGTCCGTTCAACCGGAATCTGCTCCCGGCTCGACCCGTATTCATAGTGGATGGTGAACCCACCGCTCATGGAAGTTTGCAGAAAAAACTTAAAACCTCAGCCGTACTCACAAAGCCGCCGAAGCGTGATGCAGTTTCTCTCGATTCAGAAGCCAGCCTGCAAACGCCGTTGCGTTGCTCAAATTTTGTGCTTAAGATCGAAAATGAGATAGAGCAGAAGAAGCCGGTCCGCCATGTCGCAAACCACAATCGTCTGAGTCAAGGAAACACACGTCCTGTTGGAGGTGTACTCGGTCGATTCCCGCGGTTCTCCATAGCGCAATGAAGAATCCGGATGTGGTTATACCGGCTGCCTGTTTGGGGCTTGGCTTCCTCACAGGAACTGCACGCCTCCTGCACATCTTTTCATGTACATTGAACTCACAAGCCGCCAGGTGGTCCATGGAAGACAGTGACATGAAATCAAAAGGAAAGTCCGTTCCAAACGGCAGCCCGAGACTCGCCGGCACAACGTCAGCCGTCGATCGTGAGGCACTCCGAGCATACTGGGCGTCACTTCATGGTGAACATCCGGAGCTGATGAACGAGGTCATCATTCTCTTCCTGGAAGAAATTCCCGCAAAGATCAAGAACCTCCGTCATGCCGTCGAGCATCGGAATCCGGAAGAAACACGCAGGCTGGCTCATGCGATCAGGGGGGCGAGCCACCCGGTTGGGGCAACGGGTCTTGCCGAACTCTGCAGGCAGATCGAAATGCTGGCCCGAGAGCGAACTCTTGTCGGCGCCGCCAGCTTGCTGGAACGCACCGAGCTCGAACACGGCAGGGTGGTCGACGCCCTTCTTGAACTCATTGCGCCGGACACTCCTCCAGCCTGAAACGGCGGGCTCGATGCGAACGATACATGGACGTGACAACCGCCTGATCCCCCCTCACATTCAGTGCTTCCCTTCTTCTTTCCACTGCTCTTCGGGTCACGACCTGCCTCAGAGCGATCCTGACAACTCGGCTCTTCTCTGCCTCCCGCGTGGTACAACTCGGGAGGGGCAGGATGCCGGCCGGATGATTGTGTATTATTATTAATAAGGTACTGTTAACAGAGTAAGGCTCGGATATCGACGCTCGGAACCGGCTCAGCATCGGCAAAAAAGAAGCTGAGCCGAGGCTTCGTCAAAGTGAGGTGATTATATGGAAGCGTGTGAAATTCCCACGAAGGATATGTTGCCTGCACCCGCCGTACGGGTGGAAGTGAAAACAGATGAATGCGATTTCGAATGTGCGCGAAAGGCGGCGTTCCGGGAAGCGGAGAGACTCATGGGCTATCCCCGGCTACTGAGCTGGTTCGATCGAAGAAACGGAACAATGCACCCACCCGATGAATGCTGTGTTGCGGGGGAACCGAGCTGGATCGCGTACGCGGAAGCTCATGGTGCCAATCTGACGATCGACGTCAACAACGGAGATTATACCTTCATCTTTTGCTAGCGGAGCGGATTCCATGCATGGGTAACGGACCTGTCGGAAAACAAAGATTCCCGGATCATCGAGGTTAATCAGCTGATCTGTTGAAAACGGACCAAACAGTCCCGATATTTTCTCATAAACGACTACTTCCATTGCTTTTCGCACATCCGGTGCTCTACACGCAAAGGATCGATAGCATCACAATGTCACTTTCGCGAATATCCCAAGGTCAATTCCGGGAAGGCGGGAATCCAGTCTGACCGCAGATCGCGCCGTAAGGATCTCTGCACCCGGAATTACCCAGATCTGTCCATCTTGTCTTCCAGGCTCTTTCCCATTTCTTGAGACTATTCGCCGTGCACGGTTACTTTTCCTGGATTCCCGCCTTTTGTATGAATGACGGTGGGGTGCGGGAATGGGGTTGTTGTGGGAATGGGGTTGTGTGGAGTTGCCGAATGACGTTGTTGCGGGGATGACGTTGTGAGCACAAGACGAGTACGATTCGCTGGTACGATTCGCAAACGCATCTTCTAATCGCATCTTCAGCGGTTTCGTCGGACTGCATCTTGATCATGCGGACGTCTCGGGGTATTGTCTCGAAGTCTGAACACACATTTCGTTCAGGCGGACCCCCGGGGGGAATGCCTGACTTGCTGCATGGACGTCACATGCGGGCGACTGGAAGGCAGATGGCTGCTGCCGGAGTGGAGAAGCGAAATGCGCAAGAGAAGGGTCGGGATACTGACGGGCGGAGGAGATTGCGCGGGGCTCAATGCAGTGATTCGAGGAATCACCAAGAGTGCGATCTACGAACATGGCATGGAGGTGGTCGGTTTTCACGACGGTTTCCTGGGCCTGATTGAAAGAAGGTTCACCATCCTGACCTTCGACATGGTCTCCGGCATACTCACCCAGGGCGGTACGATACTGGGATCCGACAACAAGGCCAATCCCTTCGAACACGTTGTGTACGAAGGGGAGGAAAAGAGAAAATTCGACATTTCGAATCAGTGTGTCCAACTCTACAATGATATGGGCCTCGAGGCGCTCATCTGTGCGGGCGGAGACGGCACCATGACCATCGCGGGCAGGCTCATGGAAAAGGGCGTCAGGATTGTCGGACTTCCCAAGACAATCGACAAGGATTTGGCGGAAACTGACATCACTTTTGGCTTCGACACAGCCCGATGCATCGCCACGGAAGCCATCGACCGGGTGCACACCACCGCGCAGTCCCATCACCGGGTGATGCTGATCGAGGTCATGGGGAGGAACGCCGGGTGGCTCGCTCTTGAAGCGGGCATCGCCGGAGGTGCCGACATCATCCTCATTCCCGAGATTCCCTACGACATGGAAGAAATCATCAACACGGCGCGGCGAAGGGGCCAGTTCGGGCGGCGGTTCAGCATCGTGGCCGTTGCTGAAGGCGCAAGACCGATCGGCGGTGCTCAGGCGGTGCAGAAAGTGGTTGAGGACAGTCCCGATCCGATCCGCCTGGGGGGAATCAGCCATGTGATTGCGGCGCAGGTCGAGGAGCACACGGGCATCGAGTGCAGGGTTGCGGTGCTGGGACACGTGCAGCGGGGAGGAACCCCGACTCCCCTGGATCGCGTTCTCGCAACCCAGTTCGCTGTGAAGGCCATGGAACTGGTCGAGGCGGGGCAGTTCAATCACATGGTGGCTCTGCGTGGAGGAGAGATGGTGGCGGTGCCGGTGGAAAAGGTTATGGGAAGACAACAGCTGGTGCCTCACGACTCCCCTCTCATCAAGACGGCACTGTCAGTGGGCACCAGCATGGGCATAGCGTAGCTTTACTCCGTGGTGGTCATTGTGCTGAGCCGCTGAAGATCGACAGGCGGATCATCGATTTCGGGCCAGGAAGGAGTCTGCAAATGTTTGTTCCCAGGAAGGCATTTTTCACCAGGGGAGTCGGCTTCCACAAGAATGAACTCCAGTCTTATGAGCTTGCCCTGCGAAGCGCCATGATCGAACGGCAGAACCTGGTCAATGTGTCCAGCATTTATCCTCCCAACTGCGAACTGGTGGACATCGAAGAGGGCCTGAAGTTTCTGAAACCCGGCCAGATCACCTTTTGTGTGATGGCCAGAACGAGCACCAACGAGTACAAGAGACTCCTGGGGGCATCCGTCGGAATCGCCTTCCCGTCGGACAGGAACCACTACGGTTATATCAGCGAGGTGCACTGTTATGGGAAAGACGAGACCGAAATAGGGGACCTGGCTGAAGATCTGGCATCCACGATGCTTGCGACGACCCTGGGAGTGGAATTTGACCCGGACAAGGATTACGACGAACGCAAGGAAATCTATCATATGAGCGGCAAGGTGGTCAAATCGCTGTCCTACCCCTGCGTGGCCTACGGGGAAAAGGATGGTTACGTGACCGCCATCTCCTCGGTCGTTTTCATTGAATAGCACTCGGGATACTAAAAACCGCATCCGCGCATGGCAGTCCTCATCGGACACCTCAGGGCCTCCGTTGCGCGGCCGCCCTTGCACTCGCCTCTTCGATGAACTCCGACTCCACCCACACCACCCCGCCAGACGATGCTGCAGATGAAAGGAGGCCGCACTTCCATCCCATACGCCGGGCACGTGTGTATATTGTGCGAAACAGAAAAAGCACACGTGTGCATTCATTCTTCCTGAAGTTTGCTCTCCACATTTCACGAGTTTATGCTAATTTCATGTAACAGAGAGATACAATGTGGAGGCTGCCTGGCTCTGACAGACCCATGTTGCCATTTTCAAAATGCCGGAAGGAGTACCCGGCCGGTATTCGATCGATTCTTTCAGGAGGTCAAAGTCCATGGAGCTCATCATCCT
>JABUEY010000191.1 GCA_013314815.1 Syntrophobacteraceae bacterium | reverse complement strand
GCCGAGGGTGCAGGAGCGCCAGGAACGCCGGGATCGGACGGAGCCCGGAGTCCGGGAGCCCCGGCAGGTGAAGCCGCGAGAGGAGCCGGAAGGAGTTCGCAGCCCGAGGCAGGAGCGCCAGGAACGCACGACGCCGAGGGTGCAGGAGCGCCAGGAACGCCCCAGGCCGGAACTTCAGGAGCGGCAGGGCCAGGACAGACGCCGTCCCGAACTTCAGGAGCGTCAGCGTACGAAAACCGAGGAGCAGATGCGCCGGGGGCCTCAGCCTCAGCAGGATTCTTCAGCAGAAGGGAAGCGAAGGAAAGACAGGCAGCAGGAAGAGGAGGCTCAACAAGGGCAGGGGCGATTCAGGCAGTAGAGTATGTATGCATGGTTCGCCGGGATGCGGTTTCATGCTGATGGCCCGGCTGTGAACACGCCGGTTGCTGACGGCGGCGGATTCGAGGAACCGGGGATACGCGAGGATCAGCCGTAAGGCCGAGGGGCGCTCCCGAAGCGGAACGCCCCTCTTTTCTTCATGATGGGTCCGGTCAGTTCACCCCCGCCCCCCCGGGAAAGGGGGATAAGAAACGGCGGTCGGGGTTCACCGGGATGGTAAATCGGGAATGCAATATTTTACAGTGCGCCGCTGTTTTTCATCTCCTGTATCTTCTGCCTGCCGATTCCAAGGTACTTCTGGTAGATGAATTCATTGTCGGCTCCCACTGGGCGGCATACCCACTTGATGCGGCCGGGAGTGCGGGACATGGACTTGAAAGTGGAATTCTGCACCAGCACTTCACCGTAGTGGGGGTCATTGGCCTTGAAGAAAGTGCCTCTTTCTTCCCAGTGTTCCCTTTGCAGCACGTCTTTAGGCGTCTCGAGCCTGCCCGTCACGACGGTCCCTTTACGGTCGGGCTTGTTGCGGTATGCGGTGATGATGCGCAGGAGTTCGTCGGATGTGTACTGGGTTGTGAAATTTTCAATCTCGTGTTGAATCCTGGGCTGATTTTCAGGGTTGAGGCGCTCCCTGATGGTGGGGAACCGCTCTTTCAGATCCGGTCGTTCCATGATCTCGCACAGAGCTGCCCAGTTCGGATCGGCGAAGCCCGATATAAAAGTGTAGCCATCCTTGCATTTGACATAAGTGTATGGGAATACAGCATAATCGTAGTTACCAGCCCTGGGCATCTGCTTGCCGGTCATGTGGAAGTACTGCATGACATAATTGGAGATGGTGAGCAGACCCTCGGGAGGCGAACAGTCGATGAGTTGTCCTTTCCCGGTTTTTCTGCGGTGAAGGAGCGCCGTCAGGATGCCGAAGGAAGCCCATGCGCCTCCGGCATACCATCCCATCCAGTTGCCCTGCTTGAGGGGCCGTTTGTAGTGGTCCGGCACGTCGGGATCGAGATCGGGTTCTCCAGTGATGGACATGATGACCCCGCGCGCCTGGTCGATGATATCGTAATCGGGCTGGTTTGCATGCTTGCGGGCGTCTTCGCCGAACTGGCCGTAGGTGTGGATGGGGCAGTAGAGCAGATTCGGATTGATCTCGCTCAGCTGCCGGTATCCGATGCCCAGACCGTCCATGTAGCCCGGCTTGAAGGTTTCGATTACAATATCCGCCTTCCTGGCCAGTCTGCGGAACACGGTTCTGCCTTCACCGTTTTCAAGGTTGAGTGTCACGTGAAACTTGTTCCTGCCTTCAACGATGTAGCCAAAGCCGGTATCCTGGATCATCATCCCGTAGGGGGTCATCTTTCGCGCAATGTCTCCCTCCGGCGGTTCGACTCGAATGACTTCAGCCCCCAGTTCCGCAAGAATCGAGGATGCGAAAAGCCCTGCGAAGCTCCCTCGACTTGCGTCGATCACGGTGATATCGTCGAGTGCTTCAGGTTTATGGAAAATGTCCTTTGGGTTGGTCTCGCGATGAGCCCACCTTGCGTATTCTGCGTTGGCGGCCAGGCCGACTATCTTTTTTTCGTCCATGTCTGATCCTCCAGGCGGTTGCTAACCGAGTTTGATCCCACGTTTTCCATCCCAGTCAGGCGGAGGGCAGTGGGAGGGGATTTTGGGATTCCACTTGAAAATGACTCCCTCGTCCTGAAGACTCCTCACCTCATCCTGGGGCAGGCCGAGAATCTTCGTGAAAACGTACTCGTTGTCAAATCCCAGAGGACGGGAACTCCACTTCAGCCTGCTCGGCGTCTCGCTCATCCGGGGTGGATAGCAGTGCTGGACCATGGGGCCGTAAAGCGCGTCATCGTATTCCTGAACGGTGGTACGGTCCCTGAAATGGGGGCTGTGGTAAACGTCCTTGGCCTCGAGTACCCTGGCGGCTGCAAAGCCGAACCTGTCGGCGAATTCCTCGACTTCCTCGACTTTTCTTGTGAGCGCCCACTGAGTGACGATGCCCAGGATTTCCCGGGCGTTGTCATCGTTGAGGCGATCGAGGGGTTCCGAGTATCTTTCGTAGAGTGACATCTGGTCCATGGCCTGGCACAGGCCTTTGAATTCCTCTTTGCTGAAGGCGGCGAGAGCCACCCATCCGTCGGTGCAGCGGAACAGATCGGAAGGGCATGCGGCGAGGTCCCTGTTGCCGGCCCTCGGCCTGTCCCTGCCGGTCTTGAAGGTGTACAGCCACGTCCAGTCGAGCCAGCGGATGACGTTTTCCACCTGCATGTAATCGATGAACTGGCCCTGTCCTGTTCTTTCCCTGTAGTTCAGGGCTGCCATGATGGAGACGGCGCACATGAGGCCTGTTATCCAGTCGGCGATCCAGACTCCGGACTTGATGGGGCCGCGGTCTTCAAATCCGGTGATGGGCGCCAGCGCCCCCATACTCTGCGCCACGGCATCGTAGGATGTCCTGCCCGTCCAGGGTCCCCAGCTGCCGTAGCCGGACACGTGCAGTTGGATGAGTCGGGGATTGACTTCCTTGAGTTCCTTGTAGCTCATTCCCCATTCGGCAAGACGGCCGGGGGTGAGATTGTCCACGACCACGTCGGACTTCTGAACCAGGTCGAGAAAGATCTCCTTGGCCTTGGGATTTCCCATGTGCATGCCGACCCAGTACTTGTTGTGGTTCTCGATTTCGAGCCCCGGCGACATGTTCTTCCAGAAGAAGGCATAAGGGGTTACGAACCTCATCTGGTCCCCCCGCTGCCCTTCGAACTTAATCACCTCGGCACCGAATTCGGCGAGATAGTCACATGCCGCGGGTCCGAGTACAACGTAGCAGACCTCGAGTACCCTGATCCCCTTCAAGGGTTCCGGTTTGTCGAAAAGCTGTCCGGGGTCGAACTCTCTTTTCAGAAACTCCTGGTAGGTTTCTCCCTCTTTCATCCAATGCGCTCCTCTAAACGGTTAGACTGTGATCTGCTCTCGAGAAGACCTGACATCCAAACGCGGTCTTCTGCTTTTTCATCACCGCACCCATCCGAAATGAGGTCAGTAAACCGCCTGGCAGTCAGGAGCCGTTATCAGGAGTCGGGCAGGATCCGTTTGGTTCGATTCGGGCGAGAGGGTACAGAACAAGTTTCGAATAGCGGCAACTGCTTTTGATGCAGTGATCTGCGACTCTCCATGTGCGTGTTCAAATGGTTCAGTTCGTCCTTCGGATCAGTCGGCAAGACGCCTGACACTGTTGATCATGACGGGAATGGCTGGAACATCCTGGTGCGGGCCGAATGAAGTGGTTTTGACCTGCCTGATCCTGTCCACTACGTCCATGCCTTCCACAACCCGGCCGAAAACGGCATACCCGAAACCCATGGGCGTTTTGTCCCTGTGGTTGAGGAAATCGTTGTCCACTACGTTGATAAAGAACTGAGAAGTGGCGCTGTTCACCAGGCTCGTTCTGGCCATGGCTATGGTTCCGCGGTTGTTCTTCAACTCGGCTGCCGCCTCGTTCTTGATGGGGTCTCCTGTCTTCTTCTGCTTCATGTCGGGCGTGAGTCCTCCACCCTGGATCATGAAGTCGCTGATCACACGGTGAAAAATCGTTCCGTCAAAAAAGTTCGAATCGACATAGCGCAGGAAGTTGGATACGGTCCCGGGAGCCTTGTCGGCCCAGAGTTCAATCTTGATGGTGCCTTCGGATGTTTCCATGACTACGACAGGATTGGTGGCTTCTTTGGTCATTATTTGTCTCCGAAATGGATGTAGTTGCAGAAGCCGGAAAGGCTCCCGTGATGAGATTACAGACAGCGGCGCCGATAATAATCGATTTGGTCCGACCATCGCAAGTTTTTTCCCTTCCGCCGCCGTCGGCAGTCCATATTCACGAAAAACACCTCAAAGCATGCCTGTCGATTTCAAGGGAAAAGACCGGATCCAAACAGTACGGCGTGTCGCACAAATCGGCACAGCCGGAAGGCCGCCTGTAAATGCAGCGGGTTCCGGCTGTCGATGTGCCGATGCGGCATGGACGCCTCCGAGAAGGGACGCGCGCAGGATCACTTTCCTTCCTGCGCCGCTTGTTTTTCTTTGGCTTCTTCCTCTTCCAGCAGTTCACCCAGCGCGAAAGCAGCATCGCCCACCAGTTGGATACAGATTTTGCGACGGCTTTCAGGGTTGGTATAGAAATCCTTGACGGCCACAGGGTCCTTCCAGTCCACTCGTGCGATATCGCTGCAGTCCACGCCTCCGTGAGACTCCGTCAGTTCCCGGAAACGCTTGATGAATCTATGGCTGAGAAACCACATCCTCGGATCTTCCTTCTCGTCGAGGTCCCCCCGGCTGTAAAGGGTCGAAATCAAGGCTATCCCTCCCGTCAGCGCACCGCATACCATGCCCGACCCGGCTACGCCGCCCCCGAATGAGCCCATGGCCCTTATCACGGCTTTGTCCACCCTGCCGATCTTTTCCTGCCCTACGGCAAGGACAGCCTGGCTGCAGTGGAAACGCCTGGTGAACAGATCGATCGCTTTCTTACGCATTTCCTCAGGACTCATCATTTCCTCCAATCCGGAATTAGTGTTGGCTTCAAGTATGAACTTCAAAACGGGCAAAATCAGGGTATTTCAATCGTGTGATTTGCCTTGCGCAGCGTACAAGTCCATCCGGCAAACGAGTACCCTTGGTGCCTTTCACGCAAAGGTCAGACGGCATCACTACGTCATTGCGCATCACATTGTCATTCCCGCGACCATCAACAACGTCATTCCCGCGACCATCAACAACGTCATTCCCGCGACCATCAACAACGTCATTCCCGCGAAGGAGACCGTGTCGTATCGATTTATAACATTCGAGTTGGCGCGACGGCTATCCACCAGATGCCCAAGGGCGAGTTGGTTGATTGCCAAATCCAACCACCGGCAGGCGAGGAGAAGTCTGCAAGATGCTT
>JABUEY010000190.1 GCA_013314815.1 Syntrophobacteraceae bacterium | reverse complement strand
CCCTTTGACGGCCTGCCTTTTTGAACACCGATGGAAAGAACCCATCGACCGCGGCTGGACATTCCGTGACGGAAGGCCTCTGTTCGGTACTCACAAGACTACGCGGGGGGTTGTGGCGGGAGTCTTTACGGGTATGGCGGCAGGAGTCGTGCTGGGGTTTTCCTGGTGGACGGGTCTTCTGGCCGGACTGCTGAGCATGCTGGGGGATCTCGGTTCGAGTTTCATCAAGCGGCGCCTGGATCTTCCCGCCGGCAGTCTCGTGCCGGGCCTCGACCAGTTCCTGGAAGGACTGCTGCCCTTCCTGGTTCTCGGCCCCTATTGCCAACTGAGTGCCGGCCGCGTTCTGCTGCTCGTTTTCCTTTTCGGAATGGGGGCTTACTTCGGAGCCCGTCTGTTCTACCGCTTTCTCATGATGAAACCCTTCGAAAGGTATCCCCGTCACATCCGGCCGGGAGTCCGCCTGCGGGAAATCCGGTCGTGTCACGTGCAGTCTTTTGCCCTGCGGCACCTGCTCAATATCGAAAATTCATTATGCTACCATGTCATCATGGGCCCTGTTTTCAGGCTTTTCGGCGTCTACGACAAGGGAAAGCACAATGCCCTGCGCATCCGCAGGCACGACGTCGTTCTTCAGTTCAAGGATCTGCCGCCCGCATTCGACCAATATACCATACTCTTCGTATCCGATCTGCACCTGGACGGTCTCGAAGGACTGACGGAGAATCTGCGCTCCCTGGTCAGGGAAATCCCCGTCGACCTCTGCATCGTCGGCGGCGACCTGAGAATGGAAAAACACGGGCCTTTTGGGGAGACTCTGCAGCATCTATACAACCTGATCCCGGATATCAGGGCTCGAGACGGGATTTTCGGAGTGCTCGGCAATCACGACTGCCCGGAAATCGTGGAACCCCTCGAGAAAGTCGGCCTGAAATTCCTGGTGAACGACGCCGCGGCCATCGAAAGAAACTCGGATCGGATCTGGATTGTAGGGGTGGACGACCCTCACTACTTCAGGTGTCATGACCTGGACCAGGCTTTCGAAGACGTGCCTCCGGATGCGTTCAGCATCCTGGTCGCCCATTCCAATGAAATATACAGAGAAGCCCTGGAATATCACCCCCGCCTGTACTTGTGCGGGCACACCCACGCTGGTCAGATAGAAATACCGTTCATCGGCCCTGTCATCACTCACAGCAAGGCTCCACGCCGCCTCTGCCGGGGTGTATGGCGGCATGGAGAGATGCTGGGGTACACCACGTGCGGAGTCGGCGTATCCGGCGTGCCCGTCCGCTTTGCATCGTCCGGTGAAATTGCCGTTATCACTCTCCAGAGAATCGAATAGACCCCATCCCTCGTTCAACCGTTCGACTTTTCCGCTGTGCATTGCCGGAGTGTGCAATCCCGGGTCAGGGATCTCCCGTGTTGTGGTCCGGGGAGTGCAACCTGGAGAGTCGGGCGATGCGCTGAAGGGATTGAAGGTGAACCGCGGCCAGGACGCTGCTGCCGCTGATGGCGTCAACCAGGGCTTGATGGAAGCGATCGATATTTTCGGGACGCTGACACACCAGGAAGAAGTCGATCCCCGCGGAAAGGCCCAGACCAGCCGCCTCGTCCCAGGTATATCTTCCGGATACCGCCGCCATGTCCATGTCGTCACTCATGAGTACGCCTCGAAATCCCATGTCGTCACGCAGCAGTCCGCGGTTGATGCGCTCCGAAAATGTCGCGGGGCGGACGGGGTCGAGGAATGGATACAGGGCATGAGAGGTCATGACACAGTGGACTCCCGCGTCGATTGCGGCACGAAAAGGCAGCAGATCTCTTTCCATCTCGGCCTGGGAGTGCCAGTGGATGACGGGAGCGAAATGATGGGGATCGAGTTCGGCACGCCCCAAACCGGGAAAATGCTTGGCTGTTGCCGATACTCCCCTTTCCTGCATGGTTTGAATCCAGATGCGCCCCAGTTCTGAAACCTGCAGCGGTTCAGACCCGAGAGAACGGTCTTTCATGAAATGCGTCGCCGGTTCATCGGGTACGACGTCCAGTACGGGAGCCAGGTTGATCTGAATGCCCATTCGGAGGAGATCGGACGCCGCCGTGGAAGACCACTGGGCGACGGAGGATGGGCCGGCCAGCGAGAGCGATCTTGCGGACGGGAGCTGGGTAAATGGTGGAGCCAGCCTTTGTACGAGGCCTCCTTCCTGGTCGATGGCCACCCATAGAGGGCGTCCGAGTTCCACGGTGGCGAAGTGCTGGGTTTCTTCGATCAGCGAACGCAGCTGTACGGGACTCTCCACATTTCTCTTGAAAAGGACCACGCCTCCTATTCGGAAATTTCTGATCAAGGCCTTAAGCTCGTCGTCGAGTTCGGTGCCGTGAAAGCCTGCAAGAAGATGCAACCCTGCTTCGGTATCTGCTGATTGTCGAGTTTCCCTCGGCATTGCCTTCTTCCTCCGGAGATTGAATGATTCTTGTCCAAACGCCTGATGGAACCTGATGGAACAGGAGCTTCTGCGCTCGAAGCGGCAGGCGGTGAGTTCCATTATTTCTGCTTTTTACCCGACATGGCTCAGGGCTTCGGCTATCCGGGTTCTCACGGCTCGCCATGCAGGCAGCACCGCGGACAACAGCCCGATGGCGATGCTGATGGCAAAACCTGCTGCGAGGGTCTGGAGCTCGATGTGAAAGATGGGGAGGAGAGTCCCCAGTTCTTTCGAGAATACAGCTGCCACGGGAAAGGAGAGAGACATTCCCAGGATTCCTCCCAGCAAGGCGATGGATACGGATTCGCCGGCGATCAGTGCGGTCAGGAAACGGTTTCCGAACCCCAGGGTCTTCAGAGTCGCATATTCGGGCATTCGCTCCCTCGATGTCATGGCCATGGTATTGGCAAGAATGACGAGAATGACCCCGATGACCACGTAGGATACCACGCGCACCGCAATCAGGATCGCCTCGGTCATGGCAACAAACCCGAGCTGAAAGGCCTTTTCTGTTTCCGTGAGAGTTTCCGCCCACGAGTTTCTGAACAGGGAGTCGATGGCGTGGGAAATGGCCCCCGCCTCCGCGGGATTTGCGACCTGCACGATGTACCAGCCTACTTTCCCGGCTTCCGAGGGCATCGTTTTCTTGACCATTTCATCGAGGTAATCCCATCTGAAAAAGAACTGGGTTTCATCGACTGACCTTGTTGCGCCCCGGTATACTCCCTGCAAAACGAATCGCCATTCCCCGGGGTAGATGTTGCCCGTAAGAGTGATGGCATCTCCGATTTTCCATCCGTATTTCTCCACGATCTTTCGTCCGGCGATGCATGCATTGCGATGTTTCGCAAACCTGGCGAGGTCATCGGAGGAGACGATCAATTCAGGGAAGAGATCGAAGAAGCTCTGAGAGTCCACCGCCATGCGGGGGAAGAATTGCTTCTCGTCGATGTAGATTCCTCCAAACCAGTTTGCATAAGTCACCTGGCTGACTCCAGGCACCTGCATGATCTTCTGCCTGTAGCTGACGGGCAGGGGCATGATGAGGGAGACCGCATTGCGCGACACAAGTCGGTTGGGTGAGGCTCCCGAGACTCCGGAGTACCACGCCTGGACGACGGTCTGAAGCAGGCAGAAGGCCAGGATGGCCACGGCCATGCCCAGTACGGTAAGCAGAGTGCGCAGCCTCTGCCTGAAAGTGTTTCGAAAAATCAGTATCAGAAGTTCGAGCATCCCGCGTCATCCCCTCCCGATATCGAGCACTCCCTTGTCCAGGTGGTGAATCACGCCGGCCTTCTCGGCAGCCCTGGGATCGTGAGTCACCATGATGATGGTCTTGCCGAGTTCCTTATTGAGCTGCTCGAGAAGTTCGAGGACTTCCATGGCGGATTTCTTGTCGAGGTCTCCCGTCGGCTCGTCGGCTACGATGAGGGTCGGATCCGTCACGATGGCCCGGGCTATGGCGACACGCTGCTGCTGGCCTCCCGACAGTTCTCCGGGGTAGTGCTTTATCCGGTCAGCGAGTCCGACCAGGTCGAGGGCGAGTGTGGCTCGTTCGCGCCGTTCGCGGCGTGTCAGGTTCCGGAGCAGCAGGGGAAGCTCCACGTTTTCAAGGGCGGTAAGTACGGGTATAAGGTTGTAAAACTGAAAGATGAAGCCGATGTGATGGGCTCGCCAGCCGGCAAGCTCTATTTCGCCGAGCCGGCTGATGTCCGTCCCGGCCACGGTCAGAGTACCTTCATCCACCCTGTCCAGGCCCGCGATAAGGTTGAGGAGCGTGGTTTTACCCGATCCGGACGGCCCCATCAGAGCAACGAAACTCCCCTCCTCGATCCCGAGGTTGATTCCGCGCAGGACATGGATCTCCTGAGGACCACGCCGGTAGGACTTGTGGATGCTCTCGACCCTTACAATCAATGGAATGGACAATCCCGATAAGCTTTCCGTAATTAATCTGAGATGTTGACCCGATCTCCCGACTTGATGTCCCGGGAAGGTTTGAGCACGACACGTTGCCCCTCTTTCAGAGGCGGCTTCGAAACAAGATAATCGCCGAAAAACTCCGCATCAGGCAGAGAAAGCCAGCGGGCCCTCCCTTCCTCGATCAGGAAAAGCCCCTTTTCTCCGTTGCGATCGACGGCCGCTTCCCGGTGGACTCCGAGGAACGGCTGCGTTTCACCATCAAGAAGAGGTCTGGAAAGAAAGGCGACCCGGGCGCTCATCTCGGGGAGTACTCGGGGGTCCAGCCGGTCAAAACGCACCTTGACCATCACCGTGGCCCTCGTTCGGTCCGCGGTTGGAACAATGGTGTCTACCTTCCCCGGGAATCGTGTTTCGGGAAGAGCATCCAGCAGAATCTCACACGGCTGGCCCATCTGGACCCTCGAGAGAAACGATTCGGCAACATCCGCTTCCACCAGCAAAGAAGACAGATCCGCCATGGTCACCACGGCGGCCTTGGCGTTCGTCGCCGAACCGAACGGAGCCACCACCTCTCCGACGTCCGCATCCTTGGTGAGCACCACTCCATCGAACGGAGCCTTGATGAGAGTATATTCGATCAAAACCTCGCTTCGCAGGAGGCCCGCCTCGAGTGCCCTGATCCCGGCCCTGGCCGAATCCAGGGAGACCCTGGCCTTGAGATACCGGTCCTGGCCGATTTCGAAGTCCAGTTGAGAGATCGCACGGCGCTGGAGCAGGTCTTTCAGGCGGTTGTAGTTGAGTTCGGACGTTCTGAGTTCCGTTTCGGGCCTGACGAGATCGGATCGCGCCGAGGCGAGCTGGGCCTTGATCTGGTCACGCTCCGCCTTCAGATCGTCATTCTCCAGCCGGGCGAGGACCTGCCCTTCC
>JABUEY010000189.1 GCA_013314815.1 Syntrophobacteraceae bacterium | reverse complement strand
TAGCCCTTTTCCTCCTGCTCTCAGGGCTACACTATACCACATAACCTTCCGATTTGCCTATTTTTTATTCCTATTAAACCATAAAAATCCACTCCCAGGCCCTACAATTACGACACAGTCTCGAAGCCGGGAATCCAGTCTATGCGCGGATCAGGCCATGAAGATCCCTCCACCCGGGATTTCCCTGCTCTGTTTATCTTGTCTTTCAGTTATCTTCCAGCCTCTTTCCCATCTCTTGAAGCTGTTCTGCCATGCGCGGATACTCGTCCTGGATTCCCGCGGGAATGACGTTCAGATGCCATCGACCCTTTTCGCGAATGGCACCGGATGCGTGAAAAGCACCCGAGGGACTCGTTTTCCGGATGAACCACAAATCCCTTGACACTGCTTGAGCTTTTGGTATAAAAAGATTTCGCTTTTTGCAGGGACCGTATGCGCCCGTAGCTCAGCTGGATAGAGCGTCGGACTTCGAATCCGCAGGCCGCAGGTTCGAATCCTGCCGGGCGTATCACCACTGCTCATTGCAAAGCCTTACGGGCCGTTAGCTCAATGGTAGAGCAGCTGACTCTTAATCAGGAGGTTCGGGGTTCGAGACCCTGACGGCCCACCAGCAAGATCAAGGGAAAGTGAGCGAAATCGCCGCTTTCCCTTTTTATTTCACTTCTGAATGTCCCCCATATCGCTGCAAAACCGCCCTCCAGGAGATGCCTATTGCACCCGAAATTCACATTCGGATCGAAATGGATGACCATGCCTCGATCGACCCGGCCGCAGCTCGTCGAAAATGATCATACCGCAAAGAAATTCATTGGAGACGGCAGCCGGCCACGAGAAATTTCTCCGGTACCCTGTACGACAAAGAGCAGACGGTACACGGGACTACTGTGAAGCCTTTATGTCGTCCTGCAAACACCTTGCAGCTGATTCTGAAGTTTTCGCCTATCTTCCGAAATGACTACTTTTTTACTATGAAATATATCGTTTCGGCCTATTCATGTCATAGGCTGCGATCTTCGGCCCGGCTGTGAATCAGGTCCGCAAGGTGCGATGGCGCACAATCAATCCCCTGAAATATCTATTTTTATTATTGGGCGAACAGCTTTATATCCGGGCTTGGCACGGTCCTGCAGACATTAGATTTCTGATTGAAAATCCACCTGTTATCGCGACGTGCTCCTGCACGGGGAACCCAACTGCCTTGTTTTCGGCGCATCGATGGGCAGCGCGGAAAAGACCACGTCCAGTGCGTTGTCATGTAGGCTCGACGGTAGCCGTCATTTACGGTTTCCCTGCCTACTTCCTCCAAGGATACCTTCACGTTCTCGCAAGAATACCCGCCACGCCTGATTGAATTAAGAACACGGCAGTGCAATGATGCTTTAAAAGCAATACTCTGGTATTCATCGTTTTTCCGCTGATTGTGTAAGTTATTGAACATTCTGCCACAACTGATCATCCTCTGACCGGCATCGACCAGTCACCTCGTATCGCAGCAACGCACTCAGCAGCACTTTCAGAACCGTTGAAGACAGGGTGTTGAAGTACCTTACCCACTTGAGTGCCCGATTGCGTCTGGCCACCGGGTCGTGTACCGAACCAGCCGCACGCGACCACTGCCTGAAGAGTGCGCATCGGGAAGGAACAGGACGGATTCGTCTCAAATAAAAGGCAACAGAAGGAGACCACACATGGATCCGAAAATTGAAAACCGTTGCATGAGCATTCTTTTCTTCCACGGCAGATCACCGCCTCGACCAGCCGGGCCGGGATGAGCCCTCGAAGACGCCCCTGGTATCTGGCACCGGGCAGGTTCGCGGGGAGAATCCGCTGGATGGTTCGGGCCTCAGCGCCCGGTTCAATACCGGCACAGGGAGGTCCCGGTTGAGGTTGAGCTGCCGGGGAAAGGATCTGGTGAGTTCATTCAGCAGACCCGTTTCAATAGGAGCAGGTGGGGCAGTGAATGCTGCCGCACAGGTCACATGTTGTTTGTACTGGCTTTTCCTTCAAGGACTCCACGATCGATGCGAGGAGGAACAGAAATGAGAAAAAAATTCCTTAAAATCACGACGATAGTGTCGGCCGTTTTCGCCCTGTTTTGGGGAGCGGAACTTACAGTCGCGCAGAAGGTGCCTCCTGGACAGGCAAAGAAGATCACGCATAACGACAGGAAGGCAGCGGCGGATCGCGCTGCGAAGAAGGGGTTCACGCTGCAGGCGATGGACGAGGCAAACATGATTATGCCCGGGGAGGCGCCGCGTTATTTCAGCCACCCGAACTACGCCAACAGTCCGCTTCCGACGGACACTCAGACTGGAATCCGCAAGTTCGTCGACACTCTGCCGGGCCTCGGGGAGTCGGGTGCAAACACCCTCGGCCAGTACATCCCCGTGGCGGTGCCGGACACCACCAGCTACCCGGGGGCGGACTACTACGAGATCGCACTCGTGCAATACCGGGAACAGATGCATACAGACCTTCCGCCGACCCTGCTGCGAGGCTATGTGCAGCTTTCGACCTCGGTGGTTCCCGGCAATCAGGTGCCCCTGTCCAACGCAAACCTGGACGGAACCTCGACCCCCACGGGTTTTACCGCGGTGGACCATCCTCATTATCTCGGGCCTGCGATTGTGGCACAAAAAGACAGGCCGGTCAGGATCCTTTTTCGGAACCTGCTGCCCACCGGAGAGGGAGGCAACCTGTTCATTCCTGTCGACACGACGGTCATGGGTTCCGGGATGGGTGCTCTCATGAGCGGAATGGAGGAGATGGACCCGCAGAACCCGATGTGCGGACAGATACCGAAGCCTTACGGATGCTATACGGAAAACCGGGCAACCCTGCACCTGCACGGCGGCATATCGCCCTGGATCAGCGACGGTACGCCTCACCAGTGGGTCACCCCGGCGGGTGAAGGCACCCCGTATCCCAAGGGGGTAAGCGTGGTGAACGTTCCGGACATGGCAGACCCGGGCCCCGGCGCGATGACCTTTTACTATACGAACCAGCAGAGCGCCAGGCTGATGTTCTACCACGACCATGCCTGGGGTATAACCCGGCTGAATGTCTACGCGGGCGAGGCCGCACCCTACCTGATCACCGACGCCGCGGAGCAGGGCCTGATATCACGAGGAACCATACCCGGCGCGGCGGATACCATCCCGCTGGTGATCCAGGACAAGACCTTCGTGCCGAGCCCTGGCCAGCTCATGATGCAGGACGAGACCTGGGAAGTTGCCCGGTGGGGCGGCGAAGGCAATCTGTGGCTGCCGCACGTGTATTCGCCGGCTCAAAACCCGGGAGACAGCTCCGGAGTGAACCAGTTCGGCCGCTGGGCATACGGCCCCTGGTTCTGGCCCCCCACGGACAGCATCAAGTACGGGCCTGTGGCGAACACCTACTATGATCCGGCCTGCGACCCCGACATCATATGGTGCGAGCCTCCGACCATGCCCGGGACCCCCTACAACTCCATGGGAATGGAGGCCTTCCACGACACGCCGGTGGTGAACGGCACCGCCTACCCCACGGTGACACTGGACCCCAAGACCTATCGGCTGCGTATCTTGAACGCCGCCAGCGATCGATTCTTTAACCTGTCCTTTTACCGGGCCGTAGACGCCACTGGTGCTCCCTGCGACGGGCTTGCTCCAGCGGCTCCGGAATCCACCGGTGTGGCTTGTACCGAGGTGGCCTTGAACCCCGCCGAAGTGGCCGCGGCTCTCGAAGATCCAGCGGGAGTCTTCCCGACTCCGGTTGCAGGAGCGGAAGGTCCCAGCTGGATCCAGATCGGCACCGAGGGCGGATTCCTTCCTTCTCCGACGGTCATCCCTCCTCAAGTCACCACCTGGGTGACCGATCCGACGGTATTCAACGCGGGAAATGTGGACAAGCATTCGCTTTTGATCGGCCCCGCTGAACGGGCGGACGTGATCGTCGATTTCTCGCAGTTCGCCGGCCAGACGTTGATCCTCTACAATGACGCCCCGGCGGCCTTCCCGGCGCGCGACCCGCGCTACGACTACTACACGGGCAACGCGGACCTGCAGGATACGGGCGGTACGCCTTCAACCCTGCCCGGCTACGGCCCGAACACCAGGACCGTCATGCAGATCAAGGTGGCCCAGGTTGCTCCGGCAGCGCCCTTTGATCTGAACAAGCTCGTAACCGAGTTCAAATCAACGAGCCAGGGTGGGCAAGGTGTATTCGAGTCATCCCAGCACCCGATCATCGTCGGGCAGGGAGCGTACAACTCCGCGTACGGTTCCACCTTCCAGAGCAACGGCCCGCTTGCCGGCCTGGTGCAGATCTTCAACAAGTCGCTGACTTTCAACACCCTTTCGGGCAACCAGCTCACCCTCCCACTCCAGCCCAAGATGATCCAGGACGAAATGGGCGAGGCCTTCGAACACGAGTACGGCAGGATGAGCGGTTTCCTGGGTCTCGAAACTCCCAACGCCCAGGCGGGTCTGCAGAACATGATCCTCTACCCGTTTACTTTCCCGCCCACGGAAATCATCGACGCGAGCAAACTCCCGAGCGGCGATCCCAACACGACAGTGGCTCCGATCTCCACGGCGGACGACGGTACTCAGATATGGAAGATCACACACAACGGAGTGGATACTCACCCGATTCACTTTCACCTGTATGACGTACAACTCCTCAACCGGGTCGGCTGGGACGGGATCATCAGGAAGCCGGATCTGAACGAACTGGGATGGAAGGACACGGTCAGGATCAGCCCGCTCGAGGACACGATTGTGGCTCTCAGGCCGGTCATCCCCAAGGCTCCCTTCGATCTTCCCAACAGCATTCGACTGATCGATCCCTCGATGCCCGAGGGAGCCGTCCTGGCAGACACCACCGCCAGGGATCTTGCTGGACTGCCGTTGTTCGCGTTCAACCCGGACGGCGAGCCTGTCGATATCATCAACCATTATGTCAATTTCGGATATGAATACGTGTGGCACTGCCACATCCTGAGCCATGAAGAAATGGACATGATGCGGGCACAGGTGGTTGGAGTGGCTCCTGTCGCACCCTCCAACCTGACGGCCACCCGGGTTGGAAACGGCAACAACCGGCGCGTCGATCTGAGCTGGACGGACAACTCGCTCAACGACACCGCCATGAAGATCCAGCGAGCCACGGCGGCAACCGGGCCATGGGCGGACCTTGTGCAGGTGGCGTCCAACGGCGCCGGACCGACGACGGGTGTCCGTAACTATACCGATCCCATCGGAAATACGAACCAGGTCTTCTTCTACCGCGTGCAGGCTGTCAACGTGGTCGGGAGCACCTGGGATTACTCGAATCCCAACTTGAACGAGATCCCGCCGGGAGGAGGCTTTCCCACAAAGTCCCTTGCATCCGCGTTCTCCAACACCGCTACCTATGGCTCCGTGGTTTCGCCTCCGGCTGCGCCTTCCAACCTGGCCGGCACCGCCG
>JABUEY010000188.1 GCA_013314815.1 Syntrophobacteraceae bacterium | reverse complement strand
TCGGCATCGATGGCAAGCACTTTTTTCCCCTGAGCCGCAAACCACCTGGCCAGAAAAGCCGAAAGAGTCGTCTTGCCGACTCCACCCTTCCCACTGACGGCTATCTTCAATGGATTCTCCTTGATTGCGCAGCCTAGGCCACGTTCTGGAGACCGCGGGCGATCCCCATCAATTTGTAGACAAGCATCCCGCTCAGCACGGCAATATCCTCGGCAGGCAGGTTTTCCCGTATACCCGCATCGAAAAGAACGCCGGCCTCCGGTGGAAATTCGTCGTCGCCTTCCCACAGGATCAAACGAACGCGCACATGGGGAAACACGCAAAATTCCATCCCCACATCTCCGCCGTCCACCAGGTTTCCTCCAAGCATCCCGGCGCACCTGCGAAAAAGGTCCGCACTGCGGCCGAACGTTGCCAGGAAAGGGTCTCGAGCGCGCCTCTGAAAGGCATCAAAATAAAACCGCCCGTCAGGCACCTGCCTGAAGTTGATGTATTCCCCCGTCGCCGGTTTCCCGGTGGACCCGAGAAGGTAGTGAACAACGAGGATCTTTTCAGGCAGGGAAAGATCCCCTTCTCCGTCGGACCTCCGGACATCCACCTCGCCGTCCACAACGACCTCGACGGGCATTCCCAGAAAGGACAGCTTGATGCTGCCCGAACCGCCTTCGGAAAACGAGACTTCCGCACCCGAGTTCAGCGCAAGACGAACCAGGTCGGACTTGGCGATTCTTTCGGAAGCCAGACGGAACGATTCTCGATAATCATCGATTCGAGCCACTTTCAGATACCTCCCCATCCCGCGGTCGTGGATTGGACACCCGGTTTCATCGCGAAGAGGTCCGCACAAACGGGCAGGAAATGCGCAACGGCCGACCTCCCCGATTTCGCAGCACGTTCGTACGCCTCTGCCGGAAACATGCCGGAAATCGTTTTCCGTTATTATAGATTTTCAGCTGCTGACAAATCAACCGCCACATCGCGACCTGGACGGCGACCCTTTGGAAGCGAAGCAGGATGCTTGAAACACGCCGACTTCATGATTAACCCTTGACCAGGCAGGACTCTGCAATCTGCAGACCCCGGGCGAAGGGTCGCAGGCCCCTTGTACCCGCCCGGCCTAAGGAGTTCAGACCGCACATGTACGGCAAGGCTGTTCGGGAAGCGTGTTCTTAAACTGCATCAAAGCGAGAGAGGTGGTCCACCTATGAACCGGAACAATATCATTGCGACGTGCAGTAAATGCGGGACAAGGAATCGTATTCCCATAAATCGTATGAGGGAGAATGCAGTGTGCGGCAGATGCCGAAATCCGCTTTCGATCGACGAATGGTACCCGGAACATCCTGTCGATGTCACCGACCGGACCTTCAGAAACGAAGTATTGAATTTCCCCGGGTCCACGGTTGTGTATTTCTGGGCACCCTGGTGCGGACACTGTCAGAGGCTGAATCCCGTTATGGATGAACTGGCCGGGAAGTATGCCGGGCGCCTGAAGATCGCCCGACTCGCTCTCGAAGAAAACCCCGCCGTCTCATCACAACTGAATGTCCGGAGCGTGCCCACTCTGCTTTTCATGAAGGGAGGCAAGCAGGTCAATCGCCTGGACGGTGCCCTTCCCAGGGAACAACTCGAATATTACTTCCGGGCGCTGCTCCAGGGAGGCCCATGAGGCCTGCCTGGAGACGCGCCATCCTTCCCGGGTTTTCGCGTGCGAACATACAAGCCCCCAGGATACCACAGAAACCATCTTCGGAAGGTCCGGCATGCAAGGATTGACCGGAGCCCTACCGACTGAACACCGGGTGTCCTCCCGGTCTTCGTTTATTCGCTTTCCTGCATCGCTTCCATCTTGCGGCGGGCAGCCACTTCATCAGTCGAATAATCGGGAAGCAGCACGGGAGCGATCATCGGGTTTTCGATGCCCGCATCCTTGAGCTCTTTTTCATACTTCGCCACATGGTCCAATGTCAACTTCTTAAGCTCGACGCCCTTCTTCACGTACGCAGCTGCGCTGACGCCCGCACGCCTGCCGAAGGTGATCACGTCCTGCAGGCTGTTGCCCATCAGGCGGTTTTCTCCGTGAACACCCCCGGTGCATTCGCCCGCACTGTACAGACCGGGAATAACGGTTTCACAGTTCGCATTGATGGCGATGCCGCCGTTCTGATAATGCAGAGTCGGATACACGAGCATGGGATGCTTGCTGATATCGATGCCGTGGCGTGCAAACTGGATGAACTTCGCAGGCAGCTCCTTGCGAACAGTGCCTTCGCCGTGCAGCAGGTCGATCATCGGGGAGTCGAGCCACAGGCCCACGCGGCCGGTAGGGGTAATGACCGCTTTCTTCTTCTCCACCGCCTCCTTGATCAATTCAGCAGACTCGACGTCGCGGGGTTCCAGCGGGAAGCAGAACTGCTCGCCGTCGATGTTCAGAACATGAGCGCCGAGACCGCGCACTTTCTCGGTGATGAGCAGTCCGACGTTCTGTTCGGGATAGGCAACACCGGTGGGGTGATACTGCGTGGAAGGCAGGCACGTGGTGCCCACGCCCGCACGATAGCTCATGACCACGCCGTCCATGGTGGCCCCGTAATGGTTGGTGGTGGCAAAGCCCTTGATGTGCAGACGGCCGTTTCCGCCCGTGGCAATCACAACCGCCTTTGCCCTTGCAATAAAGAACTCGCGTGTTTCCATGTTATAGAGAATGGCTCCCGCGCATTTGCCTTCCTCATCCAGGATCAGTTCAACCGCCGGACAGAACTCCAGAGTGGTGATCCTGTCACTCCGATTGCGCGCTTCATCCCTCAGAACCCGCATGATTTCGGCGCCCGTCATGTCGCCGGCCGAATGCATACGCTTGCGGCTCGATCCTCCGAAATGGCGGACCTGGAGGCGTCCGTCGGGGAGCTTGTTGAACATCATTCCGAGAGATTCGAGCCAGGCGATGGACTGCGGGGCATCGTGGGAAAGGGCGGCAACCAGGTCGGGCTGGTTGGTGAAATGACCTCCACCAATGGTGTCCAGGTAATGATAAAAGGGCGAATCACATTCTTGAGTGGCACCCTGAATCCCGCCTTCGGCCATCATGGTGTTGGCGTCGCCATGGCGCAGCTTGGTGACCATGAGCACCTTCACCCCGGCCTCGGAAGCCAGGAGAGCAGCGGATGTCCCGCCTCCACCCGCTCCCACGATCAGCACATCGGTATCGAAATCGACGTGGCTCAGGTCCACCTTGTCTGGGCGGATCATGGACCTGGATTCGAGCATGGTTGCGATTTCATCGGGAAGCACCAGCCCCTTGTCGGGACCAACCTTTACCGGGCGGCGACCCTCCTTCTGATAATCAGGGTGGAAGGCCTCCAATACAACGGCCCGCTCCTCCAGGCTCAACGCCGGGAAGTTTTCACCTCGCCGAGCCATCTCCACGCGCGCCGGCCGCGTCGCTTCAACTCGCTTGATCAATTCCAGCATTTCCGGAGTGTAACCCATTTTCTTCTCCTTAAAATCTCCCGATCTCCGGGGAATCATTTCATTTCCAGATTCAACGGCCTTTTCGACCTACAGGTACTGAGTGTCCTCGGGCATCCAGGTGCCGGGAGGAGCCATATCGGGCTCGCGCTCTCTTTCCTTGTAAAGCTTTTCCAGCTCCTCGTGGCTCATCTTCTGCAACGCATCGAGCATCGCGTCGTATTTTCCGGATTCGATTTCCACCACCCGCTTTTCGAGATGCGCGGCGCGAGGCTGAATGTACTTGCCGTAGATGCGGCGCACGAGCTGTGCCACGTGATACTGGGGAAGTTCACCCATGCAGCGGCTGGCGCACATGCCGCACTGGATGCAGTCAAAGGAGAGATGAGCCGCCCTGGCCAGGTCTCCCTGCTTGATGGCGGATATGTAATCGAGCACCTCGACACCCATGGGGCAGGCCTTGGTACAGTTGTTACAGGCCACGCAGCGGAACAGTTCCGGGTACAGCGCGTGGACAGTCTCCGCAACGGGACTGATCGCCTCGATGTCGTACTTCGCCCGGTTGGCCGGATAGAATGGGATTTGGGCCAGGTACATGTTGGGCTCGACAACCGTCTGGCACGCAAGACCAAAATAGAGCTTATAGTCACCTTCCTTGCGATAGACCGTCGGGCAGGCGCCGCAGATCCCGCCTCGGCATCCCGCTCCACGCAGGAACTTGAAGCCGGCGTATTCCATGGCTTTCATGATGGTCAGGGTCTCGGGCACTTCATACCTTTTGCCCATGACATAAATGGGAATGGTCCTCGCCCCTTCGGGGAGAATAGCCCGGTCACCCGTGGCAACCTGCATTGGCGATGCACTCTTCGAATCGTGATGGGACATGTTCACTTCTCCTTGGCACGAACAGTTAACAACTCAATGGAATTCTAAGGACTTAACCCGGTCCGTCTCTCTCAGACTCCGACCACAGCCGCATCGATAGGATAATTCTTGCTCTTCAGCAACTCGACGGAACACCGCGGGCTGAGATCGAACCTGCAGGCCTCACTGCCGAGTCCGAGAGCGGCGGCAAGCAGCTGGGTAAAGTAGAAAACGGGGACATCTTTAGAGATCTTATTCTTCTGCAGGAGTTCATCCTGCTTCCTGGCAAGGCTGTATTCACAAAGGGGGCAACTGAGTACAACGGCTTCAGCACCGGCTCTCGTTGCTGATTCGAGTATTCGCGCAGCAACATCCAAAGCCGCATCGGGGTTGGCCAGTACCTGGTAGGATCCGCAGCAGGTGGTTGCGTCGGCAAAATCGACGGGAGAGGCCCAGATCGCTTCGAGAAACTCGGCCATGAGCTTCCTGTCCGCGGGCGGCTCGATGGCGACGTTGCCGGGACGCACCAGCGTGCAGCCGTAGTAGGTGGCTACCTTCAGGCCGTTCAGAGGCACCTTCACCCTTTCGCGCACTTTGTCGAACCCGACGTGATCTCGAAGGAAATTGAGGAAGTGAAGCACCTCCACCTCTCCATGATAGTCCTTCTCCTCGCTCATGAAGTCGTTGATGGTCTTTCTCTTCACTTCATCCTGCCTCATCAGCAGATTGGCTCTGGCCAGCGTGTTGTAGCACATCGAACAGAGCGTGACCACCTTGTCACTGCCCTGATCCATCGCCCTCACCAGGTCGCGAACAGGAGCCACATGATGAATCAGGTCGTCGTCCGCGAGAGAGTGGACGGCGCCGCAGCAGTTCCAGCGCTCCAATTCCTGGAAGTCCACGCCCAAAGCCGCCATCGAAGCGACTGCAGCGTCTTCCAGATTCCTCGCCTTTGTCTTCAGGGTACATCCCGGATAGTAGCTAATCTTCATAACACTCCTCAACTTGTTAATTTTCTGAAGCAGCTGACCAGAGCGATCTGAGGTAACTCCTTCACTGTCTCAGCGGGCAGCTTGGAAGGTTCAACAAGGTTCACGTTTTTCCTGAGAGTGAGAAGCCG
>JABUEY010000187.1 GCA_013314815.1 Syntrophobacteraceae bacterium | reverse complement strand
CCAGGTCTCCCGAGAGTCTCGGAAGGGCGAGGTGACCCTGGGGCGCCCAGAGAATCTGCGCAAGCCCCCAGTTGGACGGCCTGGACAGTCCGCGCCCGGGCGGATTGCTCGAAAGGATCGCCCGCAGCCGCGCATCGGCGGCATCCGCCTCCGCAAGCCTGACAAATTTCCCTTCTTCGAGTCGGTACAGTTCAGAAGAGGCCCTCTCCAGGAATCGCTTGACGAGCCGGTATTCGGACCCGTCATGAGCGAACTCCACCGAGACCCGCGGCGACAGGGACCTCCCCCACGGCCGGACGGCCTCGATGTCGCGCCCCGTAACCCTGTGGCTGTCCAGGAGACCGCGTATGAGTGCTTCGAACAGGGTGGATTTTCCGGAGGCGTTGGGGGCATGGAGCACGTTGATCCCTTCGTCAAAGGGTCCGACGGTCACGGGGCCGACAAGACAACGCCACCCCTCAACGGTCAGCGATCGAAGAATCATGGGAGGACTCCGCAAGAAGGGCGTACAGTTCCAGCAGTGCCAGGGAAGCGGTTTCGGGAGTCGCCCCTTCGGGGCGGCCCTCATGGCGGGCAGGATCGGACAAAGCTTTGAGTCTCATTGCGACTTCCCTCAGAACCCCAGAAGGCAGCGTTTCTATCCACGATTCATCTTCGGGAAACAGACGAACGCCGGTGTGGTCCATACGCCCGAACAGGAATCTAGATGCCAGAATTTCCCGGATCCTGTCGAGTTCATCCCTTTCCCGGATGTCGATCATCCCGTCCAAGCTCACCTCCAGCAGCACAGCGGGTGGATCCTCGACCTGTTCGATAATCTCCCTCACCCGTCTCAGATCCCCGGGCTGTCGCAGAGTCTCACGCAAGGTCAGCCAGCGCAGACCGCCCGTCCGCACAGGCGTGATGACCGGTGCTGCTCCCCGGGACTCTATTTCCACGATCAGCACGGATCCGCTGTCCCTTTCTCCGAAGCCCGTGGGTTCATGAGTTCCCGAATAGGCCATCCGGACCGCATCATCGAACCGGTAAGTGGAAAGGGAGTGCCAGTGGCCGAGGGCAAGGTAATCCAGGCCTGAACGAACGGGGGCGTTGCGGTCGACGGGATGATCGGAATCCGCCGATTCGATTCCCAGCAGGGTTCCATGAGCCAACCCGATACGGATGCTGTCCGTCTCCCTTTTTTCGATCCATTCGGTGGGGTCTTTTCGCGAGTACCTGTCGCGGATCGGGCAGGGATAAAGAGTTCCCCCGGGGACCTCGATGGAGGCCGCTTCCCGCAGAACCACGACCTGCCCGGCCGTTTTCCAGGCGGGATGTTCCCAGACTGATCCCGGACCGAGATGGTCGTGATTTCCGGGAATCATATAAACCGGACCTCGAAAATCATTCAGGATATCGACCACTTTCTGGATGAGAACGCGGTCGACTCCATTGTTTTCAAAGGTATCGCCCGCAACCAGAATGAAGTCGACTTCGGCACGTCGAGCGGCATCCACGGCTCGGCGAGCAGCGGCCAGTCGTTCATCCCTTACGCGTCCGGCCGAGGCTCCGACATGGACGGCTTTCATTCCGATCTGCCAGTCAGCGGTATGCAAGAACTTCATGACAAACAGCCGCTCCCTGATTTCGAATAAGGACGAGATATGCGCCGGGCTCCGGGCCAAATCCTCATGGACCCTGTCGCCCGGAGGGTGCCGGAGACCGCGGGGATTCCTGCGTATAGCCTTTGGGGACCTGGAAGAGGTCGGGGCTGAAGGATCTCTTTTCGATTTTCTTCAGCGTGGTGGTGGCCGTGCCTCCCATCACGTGCACGACGGTCTGCACGGGAAAACCGTCGACCTGGTCCATCATGGCCGCGATGTTCATCTGCTTGAGCATCGGGCTCCGATCGAATCTCGCCGCCATCTTCCGGCCGATTTCCTTCAGTTCGTCGTAGCCTTTCACATCCCTGGATACCCAGTATTCGCTCTCCGTCATCATGAACACCACGTTGTATTTTCTGCACAGGTATCCCGCTATGGTCTTCGTCTCGTCGGTGGGGGTCACTTGCATACTCTGCACCATGCCCTCCATCATCTTTTCCATTCTTTCGCGGTCCCTGCCGGACATACCCTGAGGCATGCCCATGTTTTTCATGTCAGTCTGAGTGTAGGTGCGTTTTCGGGTGTCCAGGCGGTACATGGTCATCGTATCGAAGTCCATGATCATCACGCTCCCGTCTTCGGCTTCCACCCGGGATGCATTCATCGTGTAATACATCTTCTGCATCCTCACTCCATCAGCCTGTCCCGGCATACCCCTGGTCACCGTTTCGGCTTCCCAGTATACACCCGCAACCGCTGATCCGGCAGTAAGGAAAGAAGCCACCAGCACAACCATCAGGGAACATTTCCACCTGGCGCTCATCATCGCATTCTCCTCCCGCATACGTGCCTGATCCTGCCTTCCCTCAACTTAGGCAATGCTTACGAACGTCATACTTTAAGGCATCGGGGTGTCAAAAACAAGAAAACGCTGCTTTCGGAGCGCCGCCCATACAGCGAAAAGAGGACCGGCTTCCTGAACGGACTCGAATAAAGTTGGGAATGGAAGACCGGGAATGGAAGACCAAGACATGAATCGATCTTCAGTGCGGAGAGGGCACATGAGCGGGCAGGAACCAGGATACCGGAGAGCGCGGGGAGGGACGGACCGCCCCGGACCTGTCACCCGGGAAAGAGCGATACGTCGAACACGCCTGCCGGACCGTATGGATGTGGGAATAAATCCGGTTCACCCACGATTGCCTTGCTCGATTTATCTTGTCTTCCAGGCTCATTCCCATTTCCTGAAAGTGTTTCGCCATGCACGGTTACACTTCCTGGATTCCCGGCTTCGCGGGAATAACGGTGTGATGACGAACGACGTTGTTGCGGGAATCACATTGTTGGGTGAATGACGTTGATGGGGGTATATTCCACCTTTATGCGACAAATGGCCGGGTACGCGTATGGGAAGAACCCTGAATCTTTCCTACCCCGAAGTGTTTGGTCGGTCGTCCGGGTCTGTTCCTGCTACACGACGTTCATCGGAGGCCGTGTTTTGGGTGGAAGAATTCTTATTCACGGCACCTGTTTCCTGCATGCATTCGGGAAGACGGATCACCAGCCAGTAGCCGATGCTCATGGCAAGAATCACGGCAGCGGTCGACCAGATATAATCGGGGGTCACTTTGTCGAAATCGAGGATGATGACCTTCCGGGCTATGGCCATCAGTGCCGTCGCCATGACGATCCTGACGTGAATGACGTCCTCGCGCAGGTAGATCGTGATGTTGATGAAGATTTCGATGGCGATGAGCACCGCCATGAAGGCTCCGAACGTCGCCAGAATATCGCTGATGGTCAGCATCATGAAGGGCGGTTCCATGAGCTGCCTGTAGATGACCCAGCCCACATCCAGGACGCCCCAGAAGATGACGAGGGTCATCAGCACGGCCAGCACCCTCACGGCGAAATGGATGGCGCTCCTCAGCCGCTGAATGAAGGGCTCCTTGGGGATGTACAGTTCCTCGGAAGTCTGACAGCTGTTCTGGATCAATCGTCCGGGCTTTCCTCTTTCCTTTTCCGGCGACCCGCTATCATGCGCCTCACCCATTTTTCAGCTCCCACCACGCTGTATGCGATAAAGGAAACCGCCAGGATACGCCCCCAGGCCTCGATACTGATGGGCGCGCTGTGAAACATCCAGTTCATGGAAGGAAGGTACGTGTAGAGCAGCTGCAATGCAGTCATGACGGACACGCCCAGGAACACCCACGGGTTCGCGAAGAACCCCACCTGAAACATGGACTTTGTCAACGACCGGCAGTTGAAAAGATAGAACAGTTCGACCATGACAAACACGTTCACCGCAACCGTACGCGCTTCTTCCACGCTTGCACCCCGGATGAGTTCCCATTCGAACAGACCGAACGCTCCCAGCAGCAGGATACCGCCCACGATGAAGATGCGCCAGACGAGTTCAGGCGTGAGGATGGGCGTCTTGGGATTGCGCGGCGGCCGGTGCATGATGCCAGGTTCCTTGGGTTCAAAGGCCAGCATGAGGCCCAGCAGCACGGCTGTGGTCATGTTGATCCAGAGGATCTGCACGGGAAGCACGGGGAGTGTCACACCCGCCAGGATGGCCAGCATGATCACGAGGCCCTCACCCAGGTTGGTGGGCAGAGTCCAGACGATGAACTTGGTGAGATTATCGAAGACGCAGCGCCCTTCCTCGACGGCGGCCTGGATGCTGGCAAAGTTATCGTCGGTGAGCACCATGTCCGCGGCCTCCTTGGCCACGTCCGTTCCGGTGATGCCCATGGCGACTCCGATGTCCGCTCGTTTGAGAGCCGGGGCGTCATTGACTCCATCGCCGGTCATGGCCACGACGTGCCCGCGCTCCTGAAGCGCCTGAACGAGGCGCAGCTTTTCTTCGGGAGTCACCCTGGCAAAAACCGACGCCTTTTCCGCAACGTCGACCAGGTCTTCGTCGCTCGTCCGGCTCAATTCCTGCCCGGTAACCACCATTTCCTGTCTGCGGCGCGCACCCGAATAGCGGAACAGGCCGATCTGCCTTGCGATGGCTCCCGCTGTCACGGCGTGGTCTCCTGTGATCATCTTCACGGCGATACCCGCCGTGTGGCAGCTTTTCACCGCGGGAATCACCGCGTCACGGGGAGGATCGATCATGCCCTGCAACCCGAGAAAAGTCAGGCCGTCGGCCACGTCCTGATGATCGATCCCCTGCATGTCGGCAGGAACTTTTTTCCGGGCGAAGGCAATGACTCTCAACCCCTTGGAAGCCATATCTTCCACGGTTTTCAGGACCAGGTCCCTGTCGAGGCTTTTGCTTTTGCCTTTCTCGCCCATCATCGATGAACACTTGTCGAGTACGACTTCCACCGCTCCTTTCAAATAGACCATCCGAAACTTTCCCCATGGCCCGTCGTGGAGGGTCGCCATGTACTGCCGTTCCGCTTCGAACGGGATCGAATCGATGCGCGGGTAGGCGTCGACGGTCTCGTCCCTGGAAAGGCCGCCTTTGATGGCGGAAACGATGAGTGCGCCTTCGGTGGGGTCGCCCTGTATCCTCCAGCCTTCTTCGTCTTCGATGAGAAGGCTATCGTTGCACAAAAGCCCTGCCAGGAGGCACTCTTCGACGGCATCGTGTCCTTCCATGTCCAGCGGGTGGCCGTCCTTGGTGACTTCACCCGACGGCGCATAGCCCGTTCCGGTGACTTCCAGGCGTTCTCCGCCCGCGGCAATCTGCTGCACGGTCATCTGGTTTTCCGTCAGGGTGCCTGTCTTGTCGGAGCAGATGACCGTTGTGCTTCCGAGAGTCTCCACGGCGGGAAGCTTGCGAATAATGGCTCGCCGCCGTGCCATGCGCGCCACTCCGATGGCCAGCGTGATACTCATGGCCGCAGGCAGC
>JABUEY010000011.1 GCA_013314815.1 Syntrophobacteraceae bacterium | reverse complement strand
AGCCATAGCCCTTTTCCTCCTGCTCTCAGGGCTACACTATACCACATAACCTTCCGATTTGCCTATTTTTTATTCCTATTAAACCATAAAAATCCACTCCCAGGCCCTACAATTACGACACAGTCTCCTTCGTAGGAATGATGTTTAATGCCGAATGATGTTGTAATGCCGAATGAAGCTGTGCTGGCATCGATCGCTTGCGTGAAAAGGAACCGAAGTACTCGTTTGTGACAAAATGCCGGATCTGTTTGGCCCGTTTCTTAAGAGTTCAGCTGGTCGAAAGTTTTGTGCGTTCTCATAGTCGGTTGTGAGCCCATGGCTCCTGGAGGTTTGCCGGATGGACCTGACCGAAGACAGTTTCCGATAAAGGCTTTGGGACGGAGGATTGGGAAAATCATTGGAAAAATCAGGGCTTGGGAGAAAAACACTGACAATATGCGGCATCCTGTGCCAGGCTTAGGCTAAGCAGAGATGATTCCCTTTCCGAAGTGATCAGGGAAGCGGGTCACAGTGCTACTGAGATCGCGTGACGAACATACTGCAAATGGATTCCCCAAGAAGGCCGAACCGACATCGGCGAGCTCGACAACCCACAATCGGCAGTGCAACCATCCACACCCAGAAATGAAAAAAGGCTTCACGAGAAACCTCGTAAGCCCTTGATTTATCATTGGTAGCGGGGAGTGGATTCGAACCACTGACCTTCGGGTTATGAGCCCGACGAGCTACCTGACTGCTCCACCCCGCGCCAATCTTGGTACTTATACACTTCCGACTCACCCATGTCAAGGGCCATCGAAAGCATTTGCCAAGCCGTGCCACGTGCCATTCCCGTTGCTCGTCCATGCGGATCTGTTCCGGCTTCGCCGTTGTCCAGGGCACCTTCCCGTAGTGGTTGGATCGAGTTCCCCGAACGGGGAGATCTCTTTGCGACTGAAAGAGGAGCACACCTTATTGCGTTCCCGGCGATCGCCTGATGAGCGGGGGGGCCAGGGCTCGCGGCCGGCGGGGGCCGTCGGTTGAAGTTGCCCTGTATATCGAGTATAGTGCCCGCTATGCCTTTTCGGGCGGAAGTGTCCCGTCGTGTTGAGAAGATATTGGTCGAGTGCTCAGGGAGGAATATCCGGATGAAGGGGAGGTTTGTCGTTACCATTTTTCTTTCGCTGACGATTCTACTTGCAGCCGGATGGGCAGGTAGTTCTTCCTTCGGTCAACAGTCGAATTCCGCGCAGGAGAAGGCCGAATTGCGCGAAAACCGCTCCGATTCCCGGCAGGGCGGGGGTCTTTCCGGGGAAAAGAGGGATTCCGCCGGGGCAGCCGGGTCCGGGAAGGAAATCGCTCAGAACCCCGGAAGCCAGGCGGAAGAACAGGGGAACCAAATCATTCCTTCCCTTGAGGAGACTCCCCTGCTTCCTCGAACGGTGAAGATCGATGAAGCCGGCGAGAAGCTCAGCCGCAAGATCGAGGAAGTAGGCCAGGGGGCGTCACGCAGTGTGGGCAGCTGGATCAATGCCGAAGCGTTTTTCGGGATCACGTGGCTGAAGCTTTTTGTCTGCTTTGGACTGCTTTTCCTGGTGCTTGCCGGCGAGCGTATTCTGCGCCACATTGTCCATGTGCGTATCGAGGCCATGAGAGTAAAGGGGGAAGACCGATGGTCCACCCTGCTGGCTACGGCCATCGCCAAGCCCCTTTCCCTTTTCATCCGCATTTATGGAATATACTGGGCGCTCTCTCCCATCTGGGGACATTTCGATCCCCCGGACGGCCATGGTCTTATCCACCGCACGGCCGGAAAAGCCGCGGATATCGGCGGCATCATCGCCCTGTTCTGGTTTGTGTACCTGTTCGTGAACGTGATCGACCTGCGAATCCGCCGATGGGCTTCGACCACGGACAGCAGTATCAACCAGATGCTCGTGCCCCTGCTGGGAAAGACCTTCAGGATTTTCATCATCGCCATCGGCAGCCTCATGATCGTCCAGAATATGACCGGCATCGAAATCGGGCCGCTCATCGCATCACTGGGAATCGGAGGCCTTGCATTCGCTTTGGCTGGGAAGGATTCCATCGCCAACTTCCTGGGGAGCCTCACCATCCTGCTTGATAAGCCCTTTCAGGTGGGGGAGCGCATCGTGATCGACAATCATGACGGGTTCGTGGAAAACGTCGGATTCCGAAGCACGCGCATCAGGACCCTCACCGGTCATCTGGTCTCCATTCCTAACGAAAAGATCATCAATTCAACTTTGGAAAACATCGGCAGGAGGGAATTCATTCGCTGGCATACCAATCTCACCCTGACGTATGATACCGGTCCGGACAAGGTGGAAAAGGCGGTCGAGATCATTCGGGAGGTGCTGGACAACCATGAGGGGATGAGGGTGAGCCATCCGCCGCGGGTGAACTTCAACGGCTTCAACGACTGGAGCCTCAATATTTCAGTCTACGCATGGTATCACCCGGCCGTCTTCTGGGATTTTCAGAACTGGCTTCAGAAAACCTGCCTGACGATCATGAGGCGCTTCCAGGAGGAGGGTATCGAATTCGCATTTCCTACGAGCACCGTACACCTGTTCAACCAGAACATGGCGGGCGAGTTCCAGGCTCGCGAAGAGCAAACTCTGCCTTATCCGGCCGCGGCGGCCGGCAACCCGGAAAGCGGTTGACTGCCGCAGGGAAAGAGTATGGCGATGTTGCCGGGTGGAGTCCGGACTTTCCTACAGGGCTCCCTTGGATGACGGCACGCCAGCTCGCCTCGGGTCGAGTTGTGTGGCGCCGTCAAGGGCTCGCCCCCAGGCCTTGAAGACGGCCTCGACGATGTGGTGCGTGTTGCTCCCGTAGGGAGAGTCCACATGCAGGGTGACTCCACCATTGAGACAGAAGGCCCTGAAGAATTCCGGGACGAGCTCTGTCTCGAACTGCCCCACGCGGTCGGCGATAGACGGGATGCGATAGACCAGGTATGGCCGGTTGGACAGATCGAGTGTCACGGCAGCCAGGGCTTCGTCCATGGGGACCACGGAGTGGCCGTAGCGGCGGATCCCTTTTCGGTCGCCCAATGCCTGGGCCAGGGCGCTGCCAAGACAGATGCCGATGTCTTCCACCGTGTGGTGCGCGTCGATTTCCAGGTCCCCTTCGGCGTCGATCTTCAGGTCAAAAAATCCGTGAACGGCGAAAAGGGACAGCATGTGATCCAGGAAAGGAATTCCTGTCCGCAGTTCCGTGTTGCCCTCGCCGTCCAGAAGGAGTTCCAGCCGGATCCGGGTTTCCTTCGTCTGCCTGTCCACAACCCCCCGTCGTGAAAGGGTAGTCATTTTAAGTTTCCTTTGTGTTCTGAAGTCTTCTCGATCAACCTCGCGCACCGGGTGAAAGAAGTTCTCCCGCATGGGATGCGGACTCCGGCGAAGGGTGCGGTTTCGCTGTACAAACAGGTGCAACAGGACTTATGCGGATCATCGTGCCGACCCGGTGCACAGTCAGAGACGGGGTCGATCCCTGCTGACCCTCGGCAGCCCTGGCTTGTACTCCATGCCTTTCCTGCAGGCGATCCTATTCGAATCGGTCGCCGATCCTGCAGCCGGCCTGTGATGCCCACGCTGAGGCGCTTTCCTTGCCCGTCGAGGAACGGACTCTGCCCACAATCAGCCTTCCCCCGGCCACGGCGATGTGCAGGCCGTGCTGGTCTGAGGCAACGATCGTTCCCGGACGTTCAGTAGTTGGCTCATCCTTCAGGGATGCTTCGTAAAACCGGATCCTGTCCTCTTTCCAATCAGTAAAAGCGCCTGGCTGAGGATCGCAGCCGCGAACCAGGTTATAGATATCCCGGGCGGATTTGTGCCAGTCGACTCGAGCGACCTTGTCGTTGCAGGGAGGTTCGTAGGTGGCCGCCGATTCGTCCTGGGGGATTCGTGGAGCCCTGTCTGCCCTGATGAGTTCGAGGGATTCCAGAATGGCTGCGATGCCCATGGGAAAGAGATGATTGAAGTAGACGCTTCCCGTAGTGTCGTCGGGTCCTATGTCCACTTCCTTCTGGAGCAATATGGGGCCCGTATCGATTCCGCCGTCCGGCCAGAAAATGGTCAGGCCCGTTCGTGTATCGCCCATGATGATCGCCCAGTTGATGGCGCTCGCCCCCCGGTGTCTCGGCAGAAGCGAAGGATGGTAGTTGATGGCTCCGATCGTGGCTGCATCAAAATAACGAGCCGGTATAATGTCCGTCACGAAGGCCATGATTGTCAGGTCCGGTTCGAGGGCGCGGTATTCCGAGAATGCATCGTCGCTTTTGTAGGTCGCGGGCTGAAAGACGGGGATCCCCCTGGACAGAGCCAGTTCCTTCAAGGGATCGAACTTGCCTCCCGGCCTGTCTTTAGGCGTATAAACCGCCACAACGTTTTCCCCTTTTTCGAGAATCGCGTCGAGTGTCCCGGCTCCAAAGGCAGCCTGGCCGATCAATACGATACGCATTCCGACCTCCTGATTTCTGGAATCTCCTGTCTGCGGCTCCCTTGCATTACCGGTCAACTTTCCCATAAGAAACGCTGTGATTCAAGGGCATTCCCGAAGCGATGGAGCAAGCGGCTAGGATTTTTCATCAGGCGGGCTCCCTTCTTCGCGGTTTTCGGCGTTTTCGGCGGCCTCATCCCGCCGGCCTGTCAAAGGTCCGGAGGTCAAGGTGTCCCGCAGCCAGATGTGTTGTCGATCGACCGGATGGCCGCGCAGATTGCAGGGATCCATGCCGCATATCGGGCATTCGGGTTCGATGCAGGGTTCGGCGTGGATCAGGACGTCCCCCATGCCGTAGATGTGCGACTTGAGTGCCTGCTGGAGTTGAGTGACTTCGATGTGCGTTTCTTCGAGGCTCAGATCTCGGGGAAGTATAAGATGGAAGTCGGCATGAATCCGGTTTCCCGAACGCCAGGCTCGGAGGTGATGGACGTCGATCCAGCTTTCCCGGCGATGTTGAGCGATCAGTCTCGAGATCTCCTCGAGAAGTTTGGGATCGGATTCGTCCATCAGTCCCGCGAAGGATCTGCGGATAAGCCTTGCGCCCATGAACAGTATATTCAGAGCCATGACACATGCAATGGCGCCGTCCATCCAGTACCAGCCCGTGGAGTTAACCAGGAGCAGTCCGAGCAGGACGCCTGCCGAGGTGTAAACGTCGGTCAGGATATGCTTCCCGTCGGCGACAAGGGCGATCGATCGCGTGTGCCGGCCCACCCGCAAAAGACCGATTGCGAGTACGAGGTTGACCAGGCTTGTAGCCAGCAGAATGAAAAGGCCCTCATCGAGGTTGGGCAGGCCGTGAGGAGTCATGATCTGGGGAATGGCCGCATATACAATGCCGACAGCGGCGATGACGATCAGTGCTCCCTCGAAGCCTGCCGAAAAGTACTCGATCTTGCCATGTCCGTAAGGGTGATCGGGATCAGGAGGCCTCGACGCCACAATGATGCTCCACATGGCGAAAAAACCGGCCACGACGTTGATGATGGATTCCAGGGCATCGGACAGGATGGCAGTGGAACGGGTGAGATAATAGGCGTAAAACTTGACGCCCATGAGGGTTGCCCCCACGGCAAGCGAAAAACAGATGGCGACCAGGCGTTGCCTTCTGAATGTATTCTCCGTCGATTCCGTAAATAGGTCCATGGCCACCGTCTCGCGTATGTTCGGTATCTCCTCCGTCCTTTCCGGGAGGAAAAGGGCATGTGCTTGTCGAACCACCTGGAAATAGACACCAACTTATTCAATATACTTCAATATGTTATAATTCAGCAACCTGGAACTGCCGGGTTGCCGGATTTCTCTGTTTCAGTGACAGACGCACACCTGTTCCATCGAGTCCGGCAGCGCGGCGGAAGGCGGCAGGTGAAAGCTGCGGCCTATACTGGATCGAAGCCGGGCGGATCGGATCAGAAAAGTCCGTCTGCAACGCTGCGGACTCGAATGCGTCACCTTGACCGACTACCGGACGCATGTTAAATGTCAGCATCCGTTTCGAGGCAGTTTGACTGGAGGAAAAAGGCTTGCCCCCTGAAAACGAGGATCTGCCGTGCATGAGCTGTCCATAGCTCAAAGTCTGTTCGAAATCGTCCTTGAAGAAGGACGCAGGTACCGGCTGGAGAGGGTGAATACCATCCGGCTGCAGATCGGGGCATTGGCTGCAGTGGTCCCCGAGGCGCTCACCTTTTCTTTCAACATGATCAGCGAAAACAGCATTGCGTCGGGAGCTCTTTTGGAAATAGAAACCGTTCCTGTTGTTGCGCATTGTCCAAAGTGTGATGTCCTCTGTGAAGTGGAAAATCTGGTATTTCTATGTCCTGAATGTGGAGAACCTCTCTTCGATATTGTGAGCGGCAGGGAATTGTCCATTATCGACATAGAAGGTGAGACAGGAGAAGAAGATGGCGCAGGTTAAGGTCCCCATTGTACGTAATATTCTGCAGGCCAACGAACGACTCGCCGCCGAGAACCGCAGGCGCTTCGACGAAGCGGGAATCTATGTGTTCAACCTGATGAGTTCGCCGGGTGCGGGAAAGACCTCGCTCCTGGAAAGAACCATCGACCACCTTTCCGGGCGAATCAAGATGGCGGTGATCGAGGGGGACATCCAAACCTCGTATGATGCCGAGCGCATTCAGCAGAAAGGGGTTCAGGCGGTTCAGATCAATACGGACGGGGGATGCCACCTGGACGGAAACATGATTCAGCAGGCGATGGATTCCCTCGACCTCGCTCACGTGGATCTTCTCATCATCGAAAATGTGGGAAACCTGGTGTGCCCGGCTGAATTCAATCTCGGCGAACATGACAAGGTCATGATCTTCAGCGTTACCGAAGGGGACGAGAAGCCTCTCAAGTATCCTTTGATGTTCCAGACCTCGTCGGTTCTGCTCATCAACAAGATCGACCTGCTTCCCTATGTCGACTGCGACCTTTCCAAGGTCCGCGATCGAGCGCGGCAGCTCAACGGCGGGCAGGAAGTGTTTGAAATCTCGTGCCGCACCGGCGAGGGGCTGGAACCCTGGTTTGTGTGGCTGGAAGGCAAGGTGAGAGAACGCCAGAGCCGACGTTCCGCCCGGGCATGAGTGTGAAAGAGGTTTTTCGTTCGAATTCGACTGCGGAGCGGGATCCGAACCGGGGTTTCGATTCGCATGTCCGGAATCGGCGCACCGTTGTGCGCATTCGTGGAATCGTGCAGGGGGTCGGCTTCCGGCCGTACATCTTTCAGCTGGCCGGTCGGTACGGGCTTGACGGATGGGTGTGCAACCAGTCCGATGGCGTCGAGATCGAAGTGGCGGGCAGGGCGGAACAGATCGAACAGTTCTTGCAGGACATTCCGGTCGAGGTGCCTCCCCTTGCGCGAATCACGCACATGGAGGTCGAGGAGCGGCCCTACCTGCCCATGGAATCCTTTCGGATCGTCGAGAGCCGTTCGGCCCGATCCCGGTCCACCCTCATTTCTCCCGACATGTGTACGTGCGCGGACTGCCTTGCCGAGCTTTTCGACCCAGCCGACCGTCGCCATCGATATCCGTTCATCAATTGCACCAACTGCGGTCCCCGCTACACCATCATCCAGGACATTCCTTATGACCGGGACAAGACGACCATGGCCCGGTTCGAAATGTGTTCACCCTGTCTTGCCGAATATCATGACCCGGCCAACCGCAGGTTTCATGCTCAGCCCAACGCGTGCAGCCGGTGTGGACCGCGGGTGTGGCTCGAAGATTCCCATGGCGCGAGGATATCCGAGAAAGATGACGCGTTGAGGGGGACCGTACGCAGGTTGGAGGAAGGGGCCATCGTTGCGGTTAAAGGCCTGGGAGGATTTCACCTGGCTGTTGCTGCAACGCACGAAAAGGCGGTCGAGCGCCTGAGAAGGCGCAAGATACGTGAGGAAAAACCCTTTGCGGTGATGTTTGCGGACGTGGACGGCGTGAAGTGTCACTGCAGAATGAGCGGGCAGGAGGAGGCCCTCCTGACGAGCCCTCAGCGGCCCATCGTTCTCCTCACGCGCCGTGACGACCCCGAGGGAATCCCCATCGCATCCGGTGTCGCGCCCCGCAACCGGTATCTGGGTGCCTTCCTGCCCTATACCCCTCTTCATTACCTGCTCTTTGACGGTGCGCAATACCGTTCGCTTGTCATGACAAGCGGCAATCAGAGCGACGAACCCATCGTGATGGAAAACGAAGAAGCCCGTGTACGCCTCCAGGGCATCGCAGACTTCTTTCTGTTCCATGACCGCGACATCTACATGCGGACGGACGATTCAGTGACACGCGTGCTGGCCGGCATGCCTCGCCCCATGAGGAGGGCTCGAGGCTACGTGCCGGTGCCCGTGTTCCTGCGCGAACCTGTACCCGCGGTGCTTGGAACAGGGGCGGAACTGAAGAACACCATCTGCCTTACCCGGGGACGTGAAGCTTTTCTCAGCCAGCATATCGGTGATCTCGAGAACCTGGAGACACTGCGATCTTTCGAGCTGACCCTGTCGCATCTCGAGCGCATACTCGAGGTGGAGCCTGAATGCATCGTTCACGACCTGCACCCGGATTATCTCAGTACCCAATGGGCGATGCAGCAGAAGGGTATCCTGCGCTTCGCGGTTCAGCATCATCACGCTCACATTGCCTCGGTCATGGCCGAAAGGCAGCTCGAAGGGCCGGTCCTCGGCGTTGCCCTCGACGGCACCGGATTCGGGCCGGACGGCACCATCTGGGGCGGTGAAATCCTGCGGGTGGACGGGGCTCACTTCGAGAGGCTCGGTCATTTCCGGCAGGTTCCTCTCCCCGGCGGAAACGCGGCCGTCAGGGAACCCTGGAGGATGGCTTTGAGCTTTCTCCGGGTGCTCGATCCCGATCCTCGACATGCCTTCAGCGATATCCTTGAAAGATGGCCGTCGCGGAATGTGTCCGTCCTGTTGAGAATGCTGGAACGCGGAGTGAACTCGCCCCTGACCTCGTCGTGCGGAAGGTTGTTCGATGCGGTGTCATCCCTGGCCGGCTTGAGGGATGTTGTGACCTACGAAGGCCAGGCGGCCGTTGAGCTTGAACAGGCACTCGTACCCGGATCGGAGGCGTACGAAGGAGAAGTGCGCAGCGAGAACGGTGTATGGATCGTGGATCCTCTGCCCATGATCGCGGGAGTTGTCGAGGATATGAGGAATCGGTGTTCCCCGGGAATCATTTCTTCCCGTTTCCATAACGGCCTCGTCCATCTGCTGGGGGAGGCGGTTCGGCGGATTGCATCGGAAACGGGGCTCACGCGGGTGGGTTTGAGCGGAGGCGTATTCCAGAATGCGTTTCTCCTGGAGCACATCGAGGAGCACCTGCGGAACATGGGTTTCGATGTTTACAGCCATGTCGAAGTGCCGGCGAACGATGCGTGCATTGCTCTGGGCCAGGCATTCGTGGGTGCCGCGATGCTGGCTTCAGGCAAACCGGGCTGACACCGCTGTGGCTTTTCCTTGCAACGAAGGACAGGTATGATCCCCGGCCTCATGGTCTTCGACCGGTGAGCCTCCAAGGAGATGCGATACATGGAATACCTCGACGAATACCGCGATCCCGAAGCAGCCAAGTCGCTGATCGAGACCCTGCATCGCAGGAGTCCTTTCGACCGCCAGATCCGCCTGATGGAGATCTGCGGGACTCACACCGTGGCCATTTTCCGGTCCGGAATGCGGCAGCTGCTGCCCGACTGGATACGGCTCATCAGCGGCCCGGGCTGCCCCGTTTGCGTAACGGCAAGCGAGGATATCGACAGGTCCATCTGGCTTTCCCGGCAGCCGGAAGTGATCATTACGACCTTCGGGGATTTGGTCCGTGTTCCCGGTTCCTCGTCGTCCCTGCACAGGGAAAGAAGCCGGGGAGCGGATGTGCGCGTTGTCTATGCCACCCTCGATGCCCTGCGGATCGCCGAGGAAAATCCATCGAAACAGGTGGTGTTCCTTGGCATCGGCTTCGAAACGACGGCTCCCACCGTCGCGGCTGCCATCCGGCAGGCGGCGGCGCAAGGGGTAGATAACTTCTCGGTGTTCTCGGCTCACAAGCTTTTGCCTCCCGCCATGCGCGCTCTCCTGGACTCGAAGGACCTGAACCTGGACGGGTTCATCTGCCCCGGCCATGTGAGCACCATCATCGGTGCCGCGGCCTACGAGGAGGTTGTGTCCAGGTATCACATTCCCTGCGTGGTGACCGGGTTCGAGCCCCTGGACATCCTGCACAGTATTCACCTGCTGGTGGATATGGTCTTGAAGCGGGAGGCGAAGGTCATCAACCAGTATCGCAGGGCGGTCAAATGGGAAGGCAATCTCGCGGCGCAGCGGCTCATCGATGAAATCTTCGAACCGGCCGATGCCACCTGGCGCGGTTTGGGGATGATCCCCGGCAGCGGTTTGAAGATCAGGGAGAAATGGAGCACCTTCGATGCGGTAAAGCGCTTCGCCATGCCGGTTATCGAAGTGAAGGAGCACCCCGGGTGTAAGTGCGGAGAAGTCCTCCGGGGAGTCATGACTCCACCCGAGTGCGGCCTCTTCCGGAAGGTGTGCACTCCAGGGGACCCGAAAGGGCCGTGCATGGTATCGAGTGAGGGGACTTGTGGAGCCTATTACAGGTATCAGGGCTGATTCCCGGCGCGGCATCGAAGTGCCTGGAAAGAGTGGAACCGGAGGTGGAAGGGAATGGATGTGGACACGGTGCAGTTGGACCAGGGCAGTGGAGGACGGGCCACTCACGAACTGGTGGAAGGGCTCTTCGTCAGCGCCTTTCGCAATGAATACCTGGAGGAGATGAACGACAGCGCCCTGGTGAGTGTCGGTCCGGGGCGTGTGGCCGTGACAACGGATTCCTACGTGGTGGACCCGATCGTCTTTCCAGGCGGGAACATCGGCAGCCTGGCGGTTCACGGAACGATCAACGATCTGGCCATGAGGGGTGCCACGCCTCTCTATCTTACCGCGGGTTTTATCATCGAAGAAGGGCTGTCCCTGGAAACACTTCGAATGATTGTTCTGTCCATGGCCGAGGCGGCGATCGAGGCCGGAGTCTTCATTGTTGCCGGGGACACCAAGGTGGTGCATCGAGGCAAGGCGGACAAGATCTTCATCAATACGTCGGGTATCGGAATCGTGCCGGACGGTATCGATATCAGTGGACGGAACGCGCGCGCCGGGGATGTTGTACTCATCAACGGTACCATCGGAGACCACGGCATGGCGGTCTTGTGCAAAAGGGAAGGACTCGCCTTTGAGAATGAAATCAGGAGCGATTCAGCTGCATTGAACCGACTCGTACACAGCATGCTCGAGGTGTTCCCGGGGATCCATGTTCTGCGGGATCCGACTCGAGGAGGCGTGGCCACGACCTTGAATGAAATTGCCTCACAATCGGCTGCAGGCATTCGACTGTTCGAGGAAGCGCTTCCTGTCCGCGACGATGTGGCAGGGGCCTGCGAGATCCTGGGACTGGACCCGCTTTACGTCGCCAACGAAGGCAAACTCCTCGCATGCGTGCCTCCAGATGCCGAGGAACCGCTGCTTCGCGTGATGCGGGCCCATCCGCTGGGCAGACAGGCGTGCAGGATTGGTGAAGTCGTCGAACATGACGCGGGCCGGGTTTTTCTCAGAACACGGATTGGAGGACATAGGCTGGTGGATATGCTGCGAGGGGAACAGCTTCCGAGAATCTGCTGAAACACATGCGCGGCTTTCACCCGTCCCTGTGCCGGCCAAAGGCTGTCCGAGGGAAGGCGGGTTGACCGTCTGCCGCCCGAAGAGCCGGACGGGCTTCATGCTTCACTGTAGATATGTGCTCGTCAGGGTATCCACTATTTGTGATCGAGAGGTTATAGTAGTACCGACAGCGGTGTCCCGGAAGTATTCACATGGAATCTCCTGCGGTCCGTCAACTGCCCATGAGTGTGACAAGCCACAAGTGACGCTCCCTGTCGTTTATTCAGCGGTGAGTTGTTCGGCGCCGAAAGGCTGCAGTCCTGCCGATATGAACCGAACGGGGAAGATAGCGGGTTTGTCGAAAGTGTGCGCAACGAGTTTGTTCCTTTCTTTTTTCCCAGGGGGAGCATGAACCGGGAAGCCGGATACGATGCTATTGGCGTAGAGGTAACCGTGCTGATCAAACGACGTGGGCGATTGAGAAAAAGCGAAGCCATCTGCCTGGTCTGCGGCAAAGAGATGAAGGACCTCGGGGGAAGCCTCGAGGTCTGCCCCGAGTGTATTCGTGGGCGCTGGGAGGAGTGTGAAGGGCGAATTCAGGCGATACACTCCGGGTCAAGGGAGATCTTCGAACTTCCTCCTGTTCCTCCCCGGTCGGAAAGCGGCGTCTTATGCAACCTTTGTTTCAACCGCTGCAGGATGGACGAACAGGGCAAAGGTTACTGCGGAATTCGGGAGGGCAGTGAAGAAAGCCTGCTGAAGGACGGCCGGACTCAGGCCCGTGTTTCCTGCTACTACGATCCGCTTCCGACAAACTGCGTCGCCGACTGGGTTTGCCCGGGAGGGACGGGAGCCGGTTACCCGGAATATGCGAACGACCGGGGAACGGAAGTCGGATACTATAACCTTGCGGTCTTCTTCGAGGCATGCAACTTCAATTGCCTGTACTGCCAGAACTGGCATTTCAAGAAGCGGGGGAGCAGCAGGCAGCTCTGGCACCCGGTGGATATGGTGGCTGGAGCGGTGAATCGGCAGACGAGCTGCATCTGCTATTTCGGCGGCGACCCGACTCCTCAGCTGCCTTATGCTCTTCTTGTTTCAGAACGCGCACGAAGGGAAAACCCCGGCCGGATTCTGCGCATATGCTGGGAAACCAACGGCAGCATGAACCCCGACTGGCTGAAGCGAATGGCTAAAATGTCTCTGGACTCGGGTGGATGTGTGAAAATTGACCTCAAGGCGTGGGATCCGCGCATCCATAAAGCACTGTGCGGATGCGACAACAGGCAGGTGCTGGAAAATTTTGCGCTCCTGGCGAAATGGATTCCGCTTCGGCCCACTCCACCGCTGCTCGTGGCAAGCACCGTCCTCGTTCCAGGTTATGTCGACGAAGAAGAGATCCGAAACATCGCATCTTTTATCGCACGCCTCAACCCGGACATCCCCTATACCCTGCTTGCCTTTGCTCCACAATTCCTGATGGAAGACTTTGCCTGTACGTCGAAAGCGCAGGCCGAAGCATGTCTCGAAGCCGCCAGGCGCGCGGGCCTCAGGCGTGTGCGAATCGGCAACCAGCACTTCGTTCAATAGTCGACTGCCGGCGACTTCTCTCCCGCCCGGCTTTGCTCGCATCTCCGCGGACTGTTGAAAATCTTCTGTAAACGCTGCTTCCCTTGAAGCACGGGATGGCAGGCTGCGGGAAGTGCCGCTTCCATCGGGCGCCGATTCGAGCGGTGTGCTAGGGAGTCCGTGGAACCGACACAGCAGGGGACCTCCATGGAGCGAAACGGGGAAGAAGCAGGATGCCGGGAACGGCTCCCAGTATGCTTACGGCATAAAACGTCGCCCATCCCATCGAATGCACCATGAAGCCCGTGGGCACTCCCGCCAGGATGCGGGTTGTGGCCATGAAGCTCGTAAGCAGTGCGTATTGCGTTGCCGTGAAACGCTTGTCGCACAGGCTCATCATGAACGCGATGAACGCCGCGGTGCCCATTCCGCCTGTGATATTCTCCATGCCGATCGCCGCCACCATGACGGGATAGCTCTTGCCCGTCAGTGCCAAAGCCGTGAAAGACAGGTTTGAAAAGGCCTGGAGAAAGGCGAATATCCACAGGGAGCGGTTGATGCCGATTTTTGCTATGATGCTGCCTCCTGCAAGGGTGCCGAAGATGGTGCTGAACAGCCCGAAACCCTTGTTGACCGTGCCGACATCGGTGCGCGTGAAGCCCATGTCCAGCAGGAACGGGGTGGTCATGGCTCCCGCAATGGCGTCTCCGAGCTTGTAGACCATGACGAAGGCAAGCATCTCCACCGCCCCCGGGCGCTGAAAATAGGCCGCCAGTGGCCCCAGGACGGCTTCCTTGATGCTTCCTGGAGGAACCACCCGCTCGGCGGGTTCCGGAGCCATGACGGTAAACAGGACATTGCCGAGCATGATGGCTGCCATGAGCGCGTAAACCGTCTGCCAGGGCAGATGATCCGAGAGAATCATTGCCAGGGCTCCGGATACCAGCAGTGCGATACGGTAGCCGACTACGGTGGTGGCTGCTCCTGCTCCCAGTTCCTTTTCACGCAGCACGTCCGCCCGGTACGCATCCACGACGATGTCCTGGCTCGCGCTGCAAAAGGCGATCATGACCGCTAGAAAGGCGGTCAGCCATGGCAGGGACGAAGGGGAGTTGAGCCCGATGGCCATGATGCCTGCGGCAAGAAGGATCTGCGTGATGACGATCCATCCTCGGCGGCGCCCCATCCAGGGCGGGCTGAAGCGGTCCATGAAAGGTGCCCAGAGGACCTTGATGGTGTAGGGAAGACCCACAAGGGAAAAGATCCCGATGATGCGAAGGTCGACATTTTCGGTTGTCATCCAGGCCTGCAGCGTGGAACCCGTGAGTGCGAGAGGGAGGCCGGATGAAAAGCCGAGCCCGAGCATGCTCAGGACCCGCCTGTTGCCGTAAACCCTGATCCAGTTGTTCATGAAAAAGACCCCGGAGTTGGCGGATGTTGACCCCGCAGTATCGGTATATCGGGATGTGAAATGTAGCCGATAACGGCAAGGCTTACAAATGAAAAGGGCGGGTTTGGCCGGCCGGCGGGGGAAACCCACACGGCGGCGGGATGCCTGTACGGGAGGTTATGGAGGAAAACGAGGAACGAACATTGTACAATCCATCAAGGGCGAGTCCGTGCGAAATTGATTTGCAGTGTACTCGAAATACCGGTAATGCTGGACAGGTTTCGGAGGTCGGACGTGATGGCGATAAAGGGAAAGGAGAAGGGCCGGCAGTGGTGCTGAAAAGGACGGAAGAGTTCCTGGACGGAGAAAGGAAAGCTGCGGGTTTTGCGCCTTGGGGGAATCCAGTGGATGAAACGACGGGGCAGGTGTTCACGGGACCTGGCTTCCTCGATCACAAGTGGAAGTGCTCCGGGAAGGAGATTCTAATGGTGGCCCGGAGGTATCCTTTTCGGGTGAGCAGGCATTACGCGGGCCTTATCCGCGATCCTGGAGACCCCATCTGGAGGCAGGTGATGCCTGACCCGGCGGAGCTCGAAGATTCGGACGGCTTCGAGGATCCTCTCGCCGAGGAGAGGCTTTCCCCGGTCCCGAACCTCGTGCACCGCTATCCGAACAGGGTCCTTTGGCTGGTTTCCCATGAATGTGCTCTGCACTGCAGGTTCTGCACGAGGAAGAGGCGATGGGAGAAGCCGAGGCCCATGACGGATGAATCGTTTGGGGCGGGTCTTGCATACATCGAGGGGCATCGCCAGGTCCAGGATGTTCTCCTTTCTGGAGGAGACCCTTTGCTTCTGCCTTTTCACAGGCTGGAAAACATCTTGCGGGAACTGAGAAGGATCCGCCACGTGCAGATCGTACGGATCGGCACTCGGGTTCCCTGCGCGCTTCCCGAACGGATTACAGAAAACCTGGCGGCAATGCTGAAACAGTACCACCCCATCTATGTCAATATCCACTTCAATCATCCGCTGGAGATCAACCCGCAGTCGAGTCGGGCATGTGCTCTGCTCGCCGATGCGGGAATTCCCTTGGGCAGCCAGACGGTGCTTCTGAAGGGAGTCAACGACGACAGCGGGGTGCTGGCGGAGTTGTTCCAGGGGCTGCTCGTCTTAAGAGTACGCCCTTATCACCTGATGCAGATGGATCTGACACGCGGGACGAGTCATTTCCGCACGCCGGTGAGCACCGGAATCCGGTTGCTGCAAAGCCTTCGCAACCGAATCTCGGGTCCGGCCATGCCCCACTTTGTAGTGGACCTCCCCGGAGGCCATGGAAAGATTCCTCTCGTTCCCCAGTACGTGGAGGAGATCCGCCCTGATTCCATGGTCCTTCGTGATTACCTGGGCAGCCTCTGCGTGTACCCGCTTCTCCAGGGGGAGGCGGCAGACTTGAAACAATGGATAAGAATCACACCCCCTGCACCTTGAACAGGCCGTCGAGAAATCAGGTCCATCCGGCAAACTTCCATGAGCCGTGGGATCGCAACCAGCTGGGAAAACGCGCCAATGGTTCCGGCATTTTCTCATCAACGAGTACCCGGACAGTTGTCGAACAAGGCGGAATGCACCCGCACTAACGTCAGTCCCGCAGCAACGTCAGTCTCACAACATCGCCACCCGCGCAACATCGTCATTCCTGTAACATCGTCATTGCCGTAACATCACCAGTCCTTCACCAGTTCTTCAACAACGTCACTGCCTCCATATCGTCATACAAAGGCGGGAATCCAGGAAAAGCAACCGTGCAAACCCTGCACGGCGAAACAGTTACAGGAAACGGGAAAGGGCCTGATAGATAAGATGGACAAAGCCGGGCAAAACCGGGTGGAGACCTTTATCGCGAGATCCGCGCTTAGACTGGATTCCCGCCCTCGCGGAAATGACGGTGTATGATTCTTGAGATGACGTTGTGGTAGCCAATGACGTGGTGATGTCATCGGTGATGTCATGGATCGTTTGCGCAAAAAGCACCGGAGATGCTCGTCTGCCGGATGAACTTGAAATCACGCCATGTTCGAGACCCCTGGAGGTCAGTCCTCGTCTTCATCGGTGGAATCGGGGAGGCGGGTGAAGGTGAAGAATCCTCCGTAGTCCATTTCTTTCACACGGCCTGCCGGATCGAGCGCAAAGGAAACGAAGAGTTTCCCGTTTCCTCCGAGATCGGGGTTCCATACGCGATAAGAAATTCGGAAGGTATCGAAGTTCCAGTGTTCGAGTTTTCCGAAAAGCTCGGAACTGAAATGGAGGATCAGGTTGCTGCCTTCCTTGTTCACCTTGACTCTGCCGTATGCTTCGTTTTCATAAGTTCCCGCGTAGGCGGAAAGCGGCAGGCTGGGACGGGTTCCCTGTATGCGAGCCTTGACGACGGCCTTCTCCGTTTGCTTCTGCTCCTCCGCCTTTGCCTGGGCTCTCTCCCGATAGAGAGCATTCCATTCCCTGGGCGGCACGCCCAGAAGCGTGTCGACCAGGTGGTAGAAAAGGGGTTCGAGGATCTTCTGCCCGCTGTAGTTTGCCAGGAGGACGATTCCGAGTTCTTCCTCCGGCACCAGGCCGACGTAAGAAAGCATTCCGTTGGTGGTGCCGGAATGCCAGATGACGCGTCTTCCCTGGTAGTCCATGGCGACCCATCCCAGGCAGTAGCTCACGAAATGAGTCGTAGGGGAGATTCCTCCGCCGATATTGTAAGGAATGGGGATATGGGGCTTCCAGGTCTCGGCGATGATCTTCTCGTCCACGATCCTGACATCGTTGTATGCTCCGCCGTTCAACAGCAGCTTCACCCATCCGGCCATGTCCGTTGCGCTCGAATAGATCGAAGAGGCAGGAGCGGTGTTATCCATGTCGATGTGAGGAACGGGGGTAACCCTGTCATCGATGTTCACGTGAGGGACGGCGACGTTTTCGAGTCCATCGAGGGATTTCGTGGTGGTGCAGGTGCGCTTCATATCGAGGGGTTCGAAGATCCGTTCCCTGATGAAGTCATCCCAGCTCTTTCCCGTCACCGCGGGGATGATCTGCCCCGCCGCTACAAACGCCGCATTGCGAAAGGCAAATTCAGATCTGAATCCGGATCCGGGCTTCAGGTACCTCAGGCGCCTGACGATTTCGTCCCGGGAGAGGTCTGTCCGGTAGCAAAGCAGTTCGCTTTCGATGCCGAGGCCGCTTCGGTTGGACAACAGGTCTCGTAGGGTGACCTCCCGGGTTACGTACGGATCGTACATCTGGAATCCGGGCAGAAGGTCCGTAACCCGTTCATCCCAGAGAATCTTCTCTTCCTGGACCAGAAGCCCGATGGCCGTGGCGGTCAGAGCCCCGGTGACGGCGCCGATGGAGAAGATCGTGTCCGCGTCGACGGGGGAATCCCCGCCGGCTTCCTTCGTGCCGAAACCCCGGGCCAGGACAACCTCCCCTCCTTTCACCACGGCAAGAGCCAAACCGGGTACCGCCCACTCCTGCATGATGTCCAGCACGTGGGATTCGATTTTTCCGACATCGATCGGGTCGGGTTCAGCCGCCCGGGCTGTGCCGGAAAATGTCACGAGTGTCAGTGCAATGTAAGTCACAGTTCTGAAAAATCTGTTCATGATCCGGTTCCTGGCTCGAAAATGCTGCGGTTCCACTCAGAAGTGATTATACTCGATCCGGCGATGACCGCTATCTCGTCAGCTGTCGATACTTGATCCGGTGAGGCTGGTCCGCGTCAATGCCCAGCCGTGCTTTTCTGTCCGCCTCGTATTCCGAATAGTTTCCGTCAAACCAAACCACGCTGCTGTCTCCTTCGAAGGCCAGGATGTGTGTCACGATGCGGTCGAGGAACCACCGATCATGGCTGATGATGACGGCGCATCCCGCGAAGTTTTCGAGGGCGTCTTCAAGCGCCCGCATGGTGTTGACGTCCAGGTCGTTGGTCGGTTCGTCGAGGAGCAAAACATTCGCTCCCTGTTTCAGCATTCTTGCCAGGTGCACCCGGTTGCGTTCTCCACCGGACAGGGCGCCGACCTTCTTCTGCTGATCGTTGCCCGAAAAGCCGAACCGGGCCACGTAAGCTCTTGAATTTACCTGACGGCTGCCGAGCTGGACCGTATCCTCCCCTTCCGTGACTGCCTGCCAGATGCTCTTCCGAGGGTCGAGCACGTCCCGGTCCTGTTCCACGTAAGCCAGGCGAACGGTCTCGCCTGTTCGTATCGAACCCGAATCGGGCTGTTCCATGCCCGCAATCAACTTGAACAGCGTGGTCTTGCCGGCGCCGTTGGGTCCGATGACCCCGATGATGCCTCCGGGCGGAAGGGAAAAGGTCATTCCTTCAAACAGCAGCCTGTTGTCGTATGACTTGCTTACACGGGTCGCTTCAATCACGACATCGCCCAGCCGTGGGCCGGGAGGAATATAGATTTCGAGATCTTTGGCCCTCTTTTCGGTTTCCTGCTTGAGGAGAGCTTCGTAGGACTGGATGCGGGCCTTGGACTTGGCATGCCGACCCTTCGGGGACATGCGTATCCATTCCAGTTCGCGTTCCAGGGTCTTCTGTCTCGCCGTCTCCGAATTTTCCTCCTGTTTGAGGCGGATGCGCTTCTGTTCGAGCCAGGACGAATAGTTGCCCTGCCAGGGAATGCCCTGGCCCCTGTCCAGTTCAAGTATCCAGCCGGCCACGTTGTCCAGGAAGTAACGGTCATGGGTGACGGCAATGACGGTGCCCTCGTAGCGCTGCAGGTGGTGTTCGAGCCAGGAGACGGTTTCGGCGTCCAGGTGGTTGGTCGGTTCGTCCAGCAGGAGGATGTCAGGCTTCTGCAGGAGCAGCCTGCAAAGGGCCACTCTCCTTTTTTCACCCCCCGAAAGCACGCTCACGGGAGTATCCCCTGGAGGACACCGCAGGGCATCCATGGCCATTTCGAGCCTCGAATCGAGATCCCAGGCATCGAAGGCATCGAGCTGTTCCTGGATGCCTCCCTGCTTTTCGATCAGGCGATCCATCTCGTCATCGGACAGGGGAGTCCCCATCCGCTCGCTGATGGTATTGTATTCGGCAAGGAGATCCACGATCTTCTGTACGCCTTCCTCCACCACTTCCCGGACGGTTCGAGTCTCATCCAGCTGCGGTTCCTGTTCCAGGTATCCGATGGTATGCCCGGGAGCCAGCACGGTCTTTCCGTTGAATTCCCTGTCGACTCCGGCAAGTATCCGAAGCAGTGTACTCTTGCCAGAACCGTTCAGACCCAGCACACCGATCTTGGCTCCATAGAAATAGGAAAGGTAGATGTCCTTCAGAACGGGTTTCTTGTCGTAGTATTTGCTTACTCCGACCATGGAGTAGATCACCTTGTTGGGTTCGTTGGCCATTTCCTTCTGTTCCTCCCCCTCGGTTAAGGGCAATGGATATCGGATGGGTTTCACATCCGCGCCGATAGAGTTCACCTCCAGGTGCGCAAAACGGCGGCGACTGCCGCGGCACGTCGACGGCCCGGCGTGTTGATGTTCGATGCCGGAAACCCTGCGTGAATTTTGACAAGGTTCAATGAGTATAATATTTCATGAGGAGAAGCAAATGGGATCGTTGAAAAAAGGTTGTCCATTCCCGGGTTTTGAAGGGATCTGCGGCAGTGGCCGAAGGCGCGGAGATGCCACGGATCGGAGAGACAGAATAACTTGGCGGACGGCTTCCCGATGACCGGCGGGTGATGGATTGCCGGATGGGTGAGGACAACCGAATCAGGCTGCCGCCGATTCTTCCACCTGGCTGTCGAGGGTCCGGTACACATAGGCCAGTGCGATCATGGTCACCGGGATGCTCACGAACATACCGATTCCGAGAGCCAGGGCGCCCGCGATATTGGCGCACAGTACGAGAAGTATGAACATGAACAGCTCCAGTTTGGCTCCCGAAGTGATCGTGGAGCTTCTCTTCAGGGACTCGACCGGTCCGAGTTCTCGGTCCACGACGGCGTAGGAGTAAAACATGTACTTTATGGCCAGGATGATACCGGGAACCACCAGGAGCAGCATTCCGAAAACGACCATCAGGCCGTAAAGAACGGATGCCAGGAAATATGCGGGAAAAAGGCTGGCGCAGGCGAAAAGGTCTGAAAAAGTCGCCTCGCGGCCATCGACAAAAAGCAGGCTCACTCGCACCAGCCCCATCGTCACTACGGATTGAAGGAACACGGACACAAAGAGAAGCAGAAGCCGTGCAGGCACCGAATCGGCGAACAGAATCCTGCCGAGCACGTCAGGAATACTGCTGATGATCATGGCAAGAAGCAGCACTGCGAGAAGGAAGAGAAAATTGCCCTTGACCACCGTCCAGGCGAATCGAAAGGAACCGCCGAGGGAAAAGCGGATTTCGTCCGGTGGAGGCTTGAGACCTCTCGGTCCACTCATGGATCCGCCGAAGGTTTTTTCTTCTTCCGCGGGCGGAAGTGCGGCCGGTATACTCCCCGCCGCCCCGGGCCGGCCTGTTGCCCCGGATGGAGTCTCTGCCTGCTCCTCATCCCGCGGCTTGTACTTGTCAAAAACCAGCCCGCAGGTAAGACACGCACTGCCGTCCACTTGCTTGAATCCGCATGCGGGGCAGGTGATCTGCTCCTCCTGTCCGGGGCGATCGATCCTGAAACGGGTGCCGCAGGCCTTGCATCTGCCCATGGCTCCCGCAGCCGGAAGGCTGCCTTCGTCGAACGAGTATTCTTTCCCACAGCCGGGGCATATCACGATCATAATTCGTCACCACCTCTTCCGGGGTCGGCAGATTCGAATGCGCTCATGAAGCGGTCCTTGCCCTTCCATTCGTCCATGAATGGCAAACCCAAAACTGCGCCAGGATAGCTCATGATCAAATCGGGCCGATGGTCTGGAGACGGCATCCGACTGTCCCTGTCCTGGGCGAACCGGGACATTATGCCTCAAATCGGCTTTCCGGCAACTGATTTCCGCACCATTTCACGGTAAACAGCAGTCGCGGCCCGGCACGCCGCGGACAAATTTTTCGCTGAAGTTCCCACGGGAAGAGACAAATCCTGGGCTTTCGAATTGGATGCACGCAGAAGCCATGTCATTTGCGGTTTGCTGAAATCGCCAGGACGGGCAAAGCGGTTATCACTCTCCGGCACAGACCTTCCGCTTCTTCGCTGTTTGGGACGAAGACAAAACCTTCGCCTTCGGAAATGTCGCCAAGGAGGAAATCTCCACGCAAGCGCCATTCTTTTTCCTGCTTCCACCGGCAGCCGGGAGACTCATGCCTCTGGAAACGGAACCGGTCGCCAGCTGGGATGCGGGCAAGCAGAGCATCCTTTATATATATGGACGGCATGGCTCCCTGTTTTCTCAACAGCTTTCTGCTGACCGCGATTCCGTACGGTTCGAAAGTCCATCGCATGAGAGGCCGGTTCCACTGCCGGATGGACGAAAGAAAGACCGGAGATACGGAAGTCCAGGAAACGACAGGCTGAACGCCGCGCACCAGCCTGTGGCTGCCTCGAATTCTTCCTTCCCGGATGATCCTCGCCAAGGTATCCAGAGCGGTATGAGCTGAAAGAGGATCGCCGTTCAACAGACTCAGAAGGTATTCATCGTGCTCCTGACCCGGCCATGCTCCCGGGCAGGATCGAGTGTAATGATAGAGGAATTCGTCCCGGCCTGCGGAACATTCAAGGATGGAAAAGGAGGGCCGGCCGGAAAACGCGCTGCGTGGATTGTTATGAATAATGGATCTGTATGGTATGAGCGTCGTTGATCGCGGGAATCGATTCAGGAGAAGCTGGTTCCCCCGGGCGGAGTCCCTTCCGTGGCATGGTTCGAGTATCCATTGCACCCGGGGCGACGACTCCTGCTGTGTGCTCAGTATATCGACAAGGCTGCCCCTGGAGCGGATCTCGAGAATCCAGTGAATATCCGTTAAAGAGGCCATCAGGCGGTCTCTGCAGGACATCCTCGACCTTTTGCTGCAGCGCATTGCACGAGTGAAACACGTGAAAACGGAACAGAAATCCGGATTCTGGAGTATTTCGGCGGAATCCGTAATTCCTGCAAGTTCCTCGAGGGGGAAAGGTTGAACGAGCAACAGCGGTGCCTGCATCTTCCGGGCGTATGCCGCTACCAGGTCGCAGGTGAGTGTCCCGGTGCTGCTGACGAACATGAGGCGAAGAGCACGGAGAAGGGGAAGAGAAAAGCGGAGAGCTGAAATCCAGGGTTCATCGGGGGAAACAAGCCGGGATTTCCTCGAATTGAAAACTCCGAGCCTGGGCTGGTCCTTCGAGGGCGGACCGAAGCCGAACATGCACCGCGGACAGGACGGGCGGCAAGCATCGAAGGGAGGAACACCTTTGTATTCCGCCGCCCAGGCTCCTCTTTCGAGAAGCCGGTCCGTGCTCTCGATGCATCTGTCGACGGCCCTGCGTGAAGGTTTTTGGACAGGAATTCTTACAGAAAGCCATTCGACAAGATCCTCCGTCGAGGTGAAGGAGGCATCCAGGCATTCTCGCATCAGCTGGTGCGCAGCCGGTCCGTCCATTGGCGACGCCACGCCCAGCAGGGCGTTCACAAAGAACAACAGGCGGGCCTGGTCCTCCGGCAGAACGACAGGGTTCTCGTGCGATGGGTGGAAACCTTCGGGGATCACGAATGGATTATCCATTCGATGTTTACCTCCTGTGCCGTTATGGTCAACCGGCAGACGATTTCGATTCGGGCTGCCGGTTCCCGTCGGTTGTCCGAACGGGAGTCGTCCCGGAAACGCAACACCGTGCCTTCCCCTGTCTGGTTAGCAAATTTTGCGCCATGTCCTCGCCTGCTTCTCGTGTGTATTCTGCACGAGGGAGGCAGAGGGTCTTTCGAAAGCATCAAAAATTACCCGCGATGTTGAGCATGGGATGATGTGAAGAGGATTGAAAAGGGGTCGGGAATGAAAGGTTGACCTTTCGGATGCGTTTCAGTATGGTCACCGGGCTTGAAAAGCGGGGCGCAGGGGATGATATTATCTGTGAAATCTATGGGGGATCTCAGTCGAGTGTCATCATGTCCGGGCCATGAATGCGAGCCGGGACAGGGACAGGATGAACCGATCGGGGGCGTGGGGGCGGGCCGTCCCTTTGCCGGATGGGGTGACTGAACCCGGCCGGGAGGTGTGGCACTTCCGTCGTCGGAATACGGGCTGTGGGGGGGAGACAGAGAATGAAGCTGGGTATCATTGGCCTGGGGAGGGCGGGCAAGACAACTGTTTTCAATGCGTTGACCCGGCGCACGGGGGAATCCGTGCCTGCGGGAGGCCGAATGGTTCCGGTTCCGGGAGTGGTTTCCGTACCCGATCCGCGGGTAGACTGGTTGAGCCGGCTTTACAAGCCCAAGAAAACCACCTACGCCCAGGTTACCTACCTGGACCTCCAGGGGCTGCCCGGTGTTGCGGAAAACAAACAGGAATACATGTCTGAACTTCTTGCCCATATGCGTCCCATGGATGCCTTCCTCATGGTTATCCGGAACTTTCATGACCCGGTGCTCGGGAAGCCTGATGTATCGAGGGATTTCCGGGAGTTGCAGGATGAGTTCATCATTGCGGACCTGGCGACCATCGAGAAGCGTCTTGAAAAACTGGAAATGGAACAGAAGCGAGGCAAGAAGATCATTGGACCCGAGAGGGAGCTTCTTCATGCCTGCGCCGAGATCCTGAACGCGGAAAAGCCGCTGCGCATGAATCCCGAACTGGCGGAGGCTCCGGAACTCAGAGGCTTCACGTTCCTGTCGGGTAAGCCTCTGCTGGTTATCATCAACAATGCCGACGACGACGAAAAACCGCCGGAAGTCTCCTTTGAATGGGCGGAAGCCATGGTCGTGCGCGGGAAGCTGGAAATGGAAATGGCCCAGTTGTCCGATTCCGAAGCGGAGATGTTCAGAACCGATTTCGGCATAAAGGAATCGGCACTGAACCGGGTGATCCGGCAATCGTTCCGGCTGCTGAGGCGCATCACCTTTCTGACGGTCGGGGAGGATGAAGTCAAGGCATGGACCATCCCCTCGGATCTGCCTGCCCAGGAGGCTGCTGGTGCGGTGCATTCCGATATCCAGCGGGGTTTCATTCGAGCGGAAGTCGTGGCGTTCGAGGACCTGCAGAAAGCGGGGAGCCATGCCGAGGCAAGGAAGATGGGCGTCGTCAGACTCGAAGGCAAAACATACCACGTTCAGGACGGAGATGTGATCAACTTCAGGTTCAACATATGAGAACATGAAGAGGCTGGAGAATCGTATACCTGCCCGTGGGACGCGTCAGGGGCGGTTCATGCGAAGAAGATGGAGCAGCAGCGTGTCGAGATCGTCGAAGATCTGGGCGCACATGCCTCCGTGATTCATCCGGGTGCCGAACAGCCTGGCACGCAGATCGTCCACCCGTCGGTTCACCTTGCCCAGTTTGGACAATTGTCCGTTGCGGGCCGCCGGTTTTTCCTCCTCGAGCAATTCCCTTGCCATGGAACAGAATTTGCGGACTTCGACTTCTATTTTCCGCGCTGGTGCCACCCAGGGATCGTAGGGAGCGTCGCCGCCGGGTCCAGCGGGCAGGTGATCGAGTGCGCAGCGCAGAGCGACCTCGAGAAAGCCGTATTCGAGCCCGCGAATGCCCCTGCGCCAGTTAAGCAACCACGATCCGCGGCGATTCCACAGCAGGTTTTGCTCTCCGAATGCAACGAGATTCGCGGCATCTCTCCATGCGGCCTCAAGGGCCCTGGCGGCGGCCCTGCCGGGAGGTGCGTCGAAGCAGGGAGGCGGGGGAGGGGCGCTGCTTGGAAGAGCCATGGCCGCTTCGCTGTCGAGGTACCTCAGCATATTGAAAAGAAGCCGGTTGCCCCAGGTGTCGCCCGGTGTTTCCAGGTGCGGATAAGAAAGGATGAGCAGACCTCTGCCCGAGCGGACCTCCAGGATGGCCGGGTGGCCGAGGATCCGTTCGGGGTCGAGGTTGATGCCGTATGCCTGTTCCAGGTCCTGCCAACGGAAGTTGCCGGCAATCACTTCCTTCACCGGGATGTCGGCCACCTGGAAATCCGCTCCTGTCTTCCAGTACGATGCCACGCAGGTGGATCCGGGACACTGGCTCGAACCGAACTGGGACGGCCACCACACAGACACCGGAATATCGGGAGGAAGGTTCCTCCAGGCGGGATGATGTTCATTGCCCCGGATCTGGATGGTTCCGCTTGCGCTGGGCAGGCGCCTGGTGAGAGGCATGCGTTCGAGGGGAACGAGACCGAGAGAGGGAGGGCTCGACAGGGCAAGGCCCGCTCCACCGCAAAAGCCGATGTAGCTTCCACCCTGCTCGATGAACGACGCGATCCGTGTCCTTCCCGCATCTCCGAGCACCCGCACCTTGTGAGACGCCCAGCCGCCGGGCACGAGAAGCACGCGGTACCGTTCCAGGCATCCTGTTCGGATGTCGTCGGCGCCAAGCAGGTGGAAAGGCACTCCCAGGTCGGTGAGAGTCTTCACGCAAAGAATGCCCCAGACCAGCGACTGCTCCCAAAACAGGCCCACGGGATTCCCGCTCCACGCTTCCTGCCCCGGGGCGGTGTTCGAAGGTTTATCGGTCTTCACCTTGATCATCCGCATCGAGCAGCCCTGATTTCTTGAGTGCGGCGATGCCCCCTTGAATGTTTACCGCGCTGCAGATGCCTGCATGTTCCAACTGCCGCAGCGCTTCGTAGGATCGCACACCCGAGTTGCAGACCACAAGCAGGCGCTTGTCCGCGGGTACGTCATTTAGCCGCTGCCTGAGTGTCTCCTGGGGAATATTGACCCACCGGTCACCGAAACGCTCCACGAAAGGACCAGCGTTTGCGGGGGCTCTCACATCCAGGCATACCATGTCGTCCGCCTTTTCTTCCAGAAAACACCTGCGGAACTCATCGGCATCGATGGGCTTGTTGTAGCCGTCCAGGATGTTTTCGGCATTGTTTGCAGCGGCATTGACGATGTCGAGGGCCGACGCAAAGGGCGGTGAATAGGCCACTTCCATATTGGACAGGTCTTCGAGTACAGGCCTGTAGGGCAGCATGGCGGCAATACTGTTGATGCGGCCCACCACGGCGTCTCCGTTATGCCCGATCCCCTGGGATCCCAGTATGCGCCTCGTTTTTCGATCGACGGTCAGTTGAAGGTACATCAGGTCCTGGGTCGGGAAGAAGTGAGCCCTGTCTGCCTGGACGACTAGAGCGTTGACGGCATCATATCCCTCCATGGCGGCGGTCGCCCGGGGAATGCCCGTGGAGGCTACGGCCAGGTCGAAGATCTTGATGGAAAAGCTCCCCACCACTCCGTTGAAGGATGCATATCCGCCGGCAAGATTGGTCCCGATCACCCTGCCCTGGCGGTTTGCCAGGGAACCCTGCGGAAAGAATACCGGTTTACCTGTGACCAGGTGCATGGTTTCGATGCAGTCCCCCCCTGCATAGATGTGCGGGTCGGAAGTCTGAAGGCGCCGGTTGACGACGATTCCTCCCCGCGGGGATACCAGCAGCCCTGCCTCCGCCGCCAGTTGGGAATTGGGGCGCACTCCCACCGAGGCGATCACCAGGTCGGCATCGAGGGTGCGGCGGGATGTGACCACTCGAAGCGCACCGCCATCGTTTTCCGTGGTGATTTCCCGCACGGCTTCGTCGAGATACAGGCCAACCCCCTTCTCCTCCATGTGCTGCCCGACCATGCGAGCGAGCCCGGGATCGAGAATGACCGGCAAAACCTGGTCGGCAATTTCGACCACCGATGTCTCGATGCCCCACAGGTCGGTCAACGCCTCGGCCATCTCGCACCCGATAGCCCCCGCTCCGATAATGACCGCCTTCTCCACTTCGCCCCTCGATATCCTCTCCTTGATGGCGACGGCGGACTGCAGATTCGACAGGCTCACCACTCCTGGAAGATCGGATCCCGGGATGGGGAGACGGTTCGGCAGGCTGCCCGTGGCCAGGACCAGCCGGTCGTAGGGAATCTGCTCCTCCAATCCGCCGGAGAGGCTCCGGACCAGCACCGTTCGAGCGTCACGGTCTATGGCCAGCGCCCGCGTGCGGATCATGACGCGGACGTCCTTGGCATCTTCGAAAAACTTCGGAGTCCTCTCCATGTGGAAACTGGTGCTCATCAGTTCGCGAACGTCGCTGATGTCCCCCGATATGAAATAGGGCATGCCGCAGCCCCCGTAGGATATGTATTCATCCTGGTCGATCATGAGGACGTCGAAGTCGGGTCTGAGTCTTTTCAGGCGGCAGGCCACCTTGGGGCCGAGTGCCACGGCTCCGATGATGACCACGCGATTTCTTTCCATTACAGCGTTCCTTTCAAGGATTGTCAGTCGTTTCCAAAGCTTCGGATTGCTCCACAATCCGGGCAGGTCCAGGTGATCCCGTTGCAGGTCATGCCCCAGAAATTCTCTTCCATGCAGTCTGAACAGATCATGAATCCGCACAGGCATGTCCAGCAGAACAACTGCTCCCGGTCGCATGTCGCACAGACGTATTTCCCGGAACGCTTCCACTTTTTGCTGCGCTCGGAAGAATTCTTTCGTGAATGATCCATGCCTCGATCTTTCTCTCCTGATGTGGCCGATATTCGAAACAAGCCCGCGACACAGACGGGAACCGGCTGAGCGGACATCTCGGGCCGCATTCCTGGGCTTTTTATATCATGCGTGCTGAAAGCTTTCCAGAGCAGCAGGCGTCGGAGCGGGTGGAGTCCGGGCCGAGGGGGGGGAAGGCATCGCCGGGCGGTGGCGTCGAGCCTTGCGGAAAAGGGATTCAAGAGGGGAAAATCCGGAGGGGCGAATACACCGGGCGGGCTTCCATGCGGCACCCGGTGTTCGGCAGGAATTGTTCGGACTCGATGATACGGCGGGTCACTGTCGACTAGAACAGGCTCAAACCGAGGGATGATCTGCATGGAGGACATGTTTCGGCATGCGAGCCGATCAGCCTCGACTCCCAGTCATGTATGAAGGCGCAGATTTCCTCGAGGATAGGCCTGGCGATCTGGGGGAACTGGTCCAGGATCTTCTGGAACCTGTCTCGTTCAAGGACCAGGCACCGGGTGTCCGTTATGGCCTTGAGCGAGAAGAAGCGCTTGGAAATCCACAGGATGGACAGGCCTCCGAGGAAATCGTTCTCTGAATATTCCCGAATGACCATTTCGTCTCCCGGCGTCGAGAGGGTGAGCACCGCCTTGCCCTTGATGAAGAAGTAGGCGTGGGGATCCACGTCCCCTTCCTGGAACAGGTAATCTCCAGGCCTGAAGGTTTCCCTGGTGCACAGGAACGCGATGAGCTTCATGGCGTCGATGGGCATCCCCGAGAAAAACGGGATTTGCATGAGGATTTCCAAGTTGCCCTGGTATTCGCTAGGTGCCTGATTTTGGTCCGTGTACGAGTTCATACAGCAACCCCTTCCTGGAGATCAGTTCATCGTAGGGCCCCATTTCCATGATCTTTCCTGCTTTCATCACGGCGACCTTGTCAAAACCCTTAATGATATCGAGGCGATGAACAACGGCTATGAGAGTGCTTTTGCCCTTCCAGCGGGTTTCGAGAAGGTTCTGGATGCGCTGCTGAGAGGCATTGTCCAGGGCCGACGTGGCTTCGTCCATGATGAGCATGGGCGGGTTCTTCAGGAAGACCCTGGCAATGGCCAGCTTTTGCCGCTGCCCTCCCGAAAGCCTGTCACCCTTTGTGCCGACGTTGAACTCCATTCCGATTTCGACGATTCGTTCGAGCAGATCTTCTTCGACCAGCAGCTGAATGATGCTCTGATTGATGCGCTCCTGCGCCTTGGGATGGTCGGTGGTGGGCTTTCCGAACAGAATGTTGTCGAGGATGGTCTGGGAATAGATGTAATCCGTAATGCGGTAAAACGTAATGGCAGTGGGATTGTCCCTGGCGATCTTTTCCTTGAAGAGGAACCGTCCGTCGAGGATGAGGTTCTCGAGAACCGGAGGCAGAGCGGTCAATTTGTGCACGCCGGGAACAAAACGCAACGCCAGCCTCAGCAGCATGTGACGGTCGCCTTCATCGATCTCGTGAATGCGCACATCCTCGATCCGACCGACCAGGGCTTTGTAGTCTTCGAATTCGTCGATGGATATGGGACTTTGCCGGAAAAAGACCTCATCGGGAGGGAGATTGCCCAACACATCGATGGTCATGGTGGCGAGGTCGCGGCCCAGGTGAATGAGCGGCATCTTGAGCTGGGCTTCATCGAGGAAATCCAGGAAATAGGGGTTTTCCGGAAGGCGGTCCGTGGAAAAATCTTTCTGGCTGGGGCTTCCGAATATGAGGTTGGCGGCCACCGATGAATAGTACAGGTACTTCCTCTCGTCGAAAAACTCGAAGTAATCGGCAAGTTCCCTGCCGAATTCCTTCTGAAAACTCTCTCGCACTCGAATGAGCTTCTGCGTCAACTCCTCGTCCCGGTCCAGTTCCAGGACCGTATTGAGGCCGAACCGCAGGACGTCCACGAAGATGCCCACCTGCTGCAGCACACGGATCGTTTCGTCGAGATCGGGAAGTTTCTCCCTTTCCTCGGGCTTGTCTTCATCGATGAGCGCCTCGCACGAATAGAGCAGGTTCTCCTTGATCGTTCCATCGAAGATGAAAGGCTTCTGAGAAACGATGCCCATGTTTTTGGCGATGTCCTTCTTGGTCAGCTCCGAAACCTCTTTGCCGTCAAGCTGAATACTGCCGCCCGTGTACTTGTGCAGCTGCCCGATGCAATGAGCGAGCGTGCTCTTCCCGCTCCCGGAAAATCCCACCAGGGCGAGATGTTCACCCGGCTTCAGGTTCATGTTGATCTGCTTGAGAAGCTGTATGCCTCCCGCAATGGTGAAAGACACGTCCTTGGCGTCGATGCTCCCGTTGAGGGAATAGACTTCACGGCCGACCGGCGCCAGGAGATGTTCGGGTTCCACATCGAAGTATTCCATGATCCGGCCATAACTCACATTGGCGTCCTGGTAAACCTGGTAAAAATCCATGAGTTCCTTCCAGGGGTCGTAAAGCTTCTCGTAAGCGGAAAGGAACGCCACGAGAGCACCGAGGTCGAAGCGCCCCTGAATGGCCAGGTAGCCTCCCACGAGAAAGAGGATGAACGGCCCGAGGTTCTGAAAGAAGTTGTTCAGTACCTTGACTCCGTTCTTGTAAAGGATCCAGACGATCCTTATTTTGAACAGCTCATCCACGATCCGGCCGTATTTCCTGTTTTCGATTCCGTGGCTGTTGTTGCCGTGTATCTCATGAATCCCGGATATGGCTTCATCCACCTTGCTGCTCATCCTCCGGGTGATGTCCACCCGGGTCTTGTTGGCCTTGTTGGATCTCGCCTGCAGCTTGGGAACAAGAAAGATGACAATGGGATAAGTAGCCAGGCTCAGAACGGCAAGCAGGGGGTTGAGGTAAAACATGTACGCGCCGAAAGCGAGAAGCGTCAGCAGGTTGGTGACCGGAGTAGAGATCGCCTGGCCGACGAACTCACCGGCTGTCGCCACCTCGGTGACAAGAGACGAAACAACCATCCCGGGAGAAGACTTGTGGAAGAAACTGAGCGGCAGAGTGAGGATGTGTTCATAAAGTCCCTTGCGGATCCTGTTCAGGGCCTCCTGGCCGATGTGTGTCTGGAGGATGGTGATGACGTATTTCAATCCGCTCGCCGTGATAACCGCCACGATGTAAAAGCTGCAGTAAAGAAGGAGAAGGTCGATCTTCTGAAGCCTGATGGCCTGGTTCACGATCTTCTTCTGCATCTCGAGCGGCAGGACTCTGGCACCCACCGTTATGATGATCAGGACCAGAAGAAGGAACTGCAGCTTCATGCTGCTTGTCTTGACCCAGTAGGACAGCGGGAGCTTGGTGATCATTCGTAACTCCTCATGGAGTAAAGAATGTCTCTTGAGAATAACGACGGTTGGAAGACAACAGGTGCCCGGCATCTCAGGGCTTCGCGGGTAATCTGCCGCACTCGAAGCCCGGAAACACAGGTCGCCTGCACTGTTGCCCTTAAGATGCCGCGGACCGGATGGATCTGAAGACGCGCCGCGGCAGCGGACTATTCACAGCTTATACATGTGAAACTCGATACATGGCAAGGAATAAAACGGCAAAATCGAATACCCCAACATGCTTGCCACGAAGACAACACCGTGATTCTTGTGAAGACCCCACCGCCCTTGCCGAGAAAATAACACCGTCATTCCCGCGAAAGACTTTCGTGAAACCGTAGCATATCGAAGAAGACGACCCGGCCTTTGTGTTCGACTCGACCCTTGCGGCGCACGGTTCGCTCGTCGAAAGTCCTGTTCCATCCCGTCCCGACGAAGGCTCTATATTATGGATTGACGATGTATGGGAGATCTCTTATGATTCATCGGAGGCGAATATGGTTATCAGCTCCAAACCCATGTCAGGCCGGCTGATGCCGGGGATGGCGATCTTTCAGGACTGACATCGCATGTCAGAAAACAGTGTTTCTTTTGAGGTGAAGGCGGACCTGGCGGAGTTGGAGCGCCTTCGGGAGATCATATGCTCCTTCGGCAGAGACCATGATCTTCCCGACAAGATCGTCTTCGTGCTCAACCTGGTCCTCGATGAACTCATCACCAATTCCATAAAATACGGGCACCTCGAAGCCGGCAATCACCTGATCAGCGTACACATTGCGTATGCACCGGAGGCGGTGACCATTGAGGTCGAAGACGACGGATGCCCGTTCAATCCCCTGACCGCAACGAGGCCTGATATCCATTGTCCCATCGAGGAACGGGGAATCGGCGGGCTCGGCCTTCACCTGGTTCGAAGCCTGATGGACGAAATGGATTATGAACGATTCAAGGATAAGAACATCGTTCGGATCAGGAAGAAACTCATCGAGTCCGGTTCGGCGGCATGCAACAGATAGGAGAGGACGCGGATGGAAGTGCTGGAGCGCAAAGAAAACGATGTCATGATCTTGACTCTCAAAGGACGGCTGGATTCGAATACATCCGACGAATTCGGGGAAAGACTGCTCAACCTCATCAAGAACGGCGAGAACCGGCTTGTCCTCGACCTGGGCGATGTCGACTACATATCCAGTGCGGGCCTTCGGGTGTTCATCCGATGCGTGAAGGAACTCAAACAGACCCAGGGGCAGTTGTGCCTCTGTTCCATGAAGGATTACATACGGGAAGTCTTCGATCTTTCGGGTATCGCATCACTGCTGGTGATTCAACCTTCACTCGATGATACGCTGCGCTCCATTTAACCTGTTTCATCGTTGTCATAGGAGGTCTTGCGGTTTTGGCAGTGCTTCGTTCAGATCGTTCCATGTGCCTTCGACGGATGTACCCGGCCCCGTCCTCTCCCAACCCCATCGACCGACCGAAAAAGCACCTCCATGTGCCATTAAGGGTTTTCGAACCTAGACCTTTATGTTAATTATACGCGCCTGAACGGATTGGCCCATCCAATGCCGGATCCCGTGTGGCCATGAGTCCTGCCGGAGGAAAACGCGGGGGTTTGGCCCGAACAACATTGATTCATGAGAATAGGGTGAAAGCAGGCGATGTCAGCTCGATGCTGGAGATGGGTTTCTTTTTTTCTTCGAGAGGTTAGAGACTTCTTTGCATCGAGTGATTAATAATAATTGAACTGTAATAAGTAATGGTTCGCCTTACCAGAAGAGGAAATGAAAAGGAGATCTGCATGATTCATGTATCTGAAAAAGCCGAGGAGATATTGAAGGAATACTTCAAGGGCAAGGAGATCAGCCCGATAAGAGTATTCCTCCAGGCGGGCGGGTGAAGCGGCCCGTCCCTGGCGATGGTTCTGGATGAACCTACCGAGGCCGACGATGTATTCAAGGTAAACAGTTTCACAATGGTCATTGAAAAGGAACTCCACAAGCAGACGAAGGATATCACCGTGGACTATGTGAACTACGGGATGGGTTCCGGTTTCAAGCTCACGCCTGAGGTCGCCGTTGGCGGCGGAGGATGCGGCTCCACTTCCTGCCATTGTTGATCGTGCCTGCTGCTGATCGTTTGTGTTCGCAACGTATCCGGCGCATGCTCCCCGTCACGCGGGAGGGTGCGCCGGATCGAAGGCGGCAGGCGACACCGCTTCGGGCGGATTCCGGCAGGGTATCCCTCGATGCATTCGGCGTCTATCCTGCCGCGAATCGACTGCAGACAGGGGCACCGGACAGACGGCCGTCGGTCTCACCTGGCGATAATCACGGTGCAGGGTGCATGAGCGGATACCTTGGCTGCAGTGCTTCCGATGAGCACCTCTTTCAATGCCGAGGTCCCCGTGCTCCCCATGACGACCTTGTCGTATTTTCCTTCCCGGGCCTTCTCCACGATGTTATTTGCAGGCACGTAGCCCGCTTCTAAAACGGATTCGACCGGGATCCCTTCAGCTTCGAAAACCGCCTTGGCCTTGTTCAATGCATTCCTGGCCGCCACGTCCAGTTTGTCCTGGATGTTGGGCGGCATTTCATCGAAGTCCCTCGTAGCATGAAATGCCACGGACATCAGGGTTATCTTTGCTCCCTCATGTTTGGCCATGTCCAGGGCCATTCGCACGGCCTTCATGGAACTTTCGGATCCGTCTGTGGGCACCAGCACCTTCATGAGTTTCTCCTTTCAATCGGTTGGACGGTTGCAGTTTTGGACACGGCGAGTCCATTCCTTGGCCATTTTATGCTAAACTAAGCCCGTTTTTCTGATTCTGCCAGATGCCGCTTCAAAATTACGGAGGGTGAAATCATTGCCAGCATGCAAGCACGAAGACCTGGGCAGCATTCCGAGATTCAGGTCTCAGCGTTCTCCAGACTCTTGAGCCGTATAGAATAAGGAGACCGTCGACCGGGTTGCGGGTGCTTCTGCTCTGTCTCCCCGGGCGGCGGTGCCGGGAATATTCCCGGAGAGTCCGGGACTTCTGGAGAGGAAATACGGTGAAGCGGGAAATGCGTGATTTTGTAGGGTCGACGATGTGATCGGGGTTGAATGAGTGGAGGAGGGGAACGAATGAGCAGCCTTCATGAAGCGGGTGGAGAACCGGTGTGCGTGCGGCTGACCTGTTGCGGCCGGGCCGGAGTTTCCGGGGTGTGGTGCAGAGTATTTTTCGCGGCGCTTCTTTTGTGCTGGCCTCTTTGGGCATGCCAGGCTTCGGGGCAGGGGAGGGGAATGGATTTGTTCGGTGACGTACAGACATCGGAAGGACGGATCATTGGGGAAAAGGATACGGGCAGCCCTGTTCGATTGCAGGTCGGCGAGGAATTCACCATCACTCTCGAATCCAACCCGACTACCGGCTATGGTTGGCAGCTCACTGGGAAACCCAATCCTGACGTGGTTCGTCATGTGTCCAATGAATTCAAAGGTTCCGAGACGGGCATGCTGGGAGCCGGCGGGATGGAATGGTGGAAGTTCAGGACCGTGGGACAAGGCAAAACCGTCTTGTCTTTCGAGTACCTGCGTCCGTGGGAAAAAGGCGAGGCTCCCATTCGAAAAATCCGGTTCACCGTTGTGGTGCGATGATCACGCTTTCGTGCCCGCCACCGGCATTCCGCCATGAGCTGTTGAACGGATTGGATCTTGTGTCGAACCATGGTCCCTGACCCTGCCGGAATCGGGTTGTTTGCCTCCGTCTACGGACAAAACACCCGTGATGAACTGCGCAGCACGTCAGCCAGTTCAAGTGCATGGGTTTCGGTGAGCCCTTCGAGGAACCGGCCTTCGTCCCGCTCCACCATCCCGTGCTGTACCACCACCTCGGCAAGGGATTTCCATTCATCGGGAGAGAAGCTGCGAAACAGTCCGAGGACTTCATCGGGGCCGGGGAGTCGAGGATCCGCGAGGGCTTTGAGATGCCATGAATCCAGGAACCCCGATACCACTCCATCGAGGGAATCCGAAGCCGCCCAGACCGGGGAACCGACGCCGTCGAGCCTGTCCAGCCGCATGCGCAGGGTGAGATTGACAAAGAAGTGGATGATGCCGATGATCTTTTCGTCGGGACCGGGTTGGCAAGGCAAAAGACAGCGGTAGTCTCTGGCCGTGACCATGCGCACCTGCACATCGTCGCCGTCTGTGCGTACGACGAAATCTCCTGCTGCATGATGCCAGGGATAGACCTGGCACAGGGTTTCCGTGTCGAGGTACGATGTCAGGATCGCCGCGGCCCGGCGGTACAGGGATCGTGTTTTTTCGGCGTCGAGAAAGTGATCTCCTTCCTTGTCGCCCCAGACCTTGATGAGGTACCCGTCTCCATCCTTTTCTCTCGAGAGATGAAATTCCTGGTACCCTTCAAACCACTCGGCCACAAACATCGAAAGGGTTGCCGGGCGGCCCTCTGAATCCGTGCAGGCTGCTTCTCCCTTCAGCAGGGGGCGGGGCAGCCAGGGGAGGCCGAATCGTTCATGAAGTTCGTGGAGCAGGACATATTCCGTTTCCAGGAAGGCTTTCTGCTCGGGCTTTACGGCGGTGTTTACCACAAAGGAGACATTTCGGTCGCCCAGACTGACCCTCACTCGAGCCACCTGGTAAACGGCTCCATGCTTCTCGCTGATGATATCGACGCGACGAATTTCGTCCAGCGGGGCTGTTGAGTCCATGTACAGGGAAAGAACAGAACGCAGGGAGTCGTGGGAAGATCTGCTGAAGAAGTCTTTGAGTGCCCTGAGATAAGGTCCGCAGGAAAGACCCGTCGGAAGGGATTCCGGGCCCGCGGGGAGCGGCAGATGCTCGCGGGTGGAGTCCAGGGGAAGGAGCCCGTACGGGCTGTTCACCAAAAGGTGATAGGAGAAAGCGGGACTCGTGTTCATGGCATGCCTGTTGAGTGGAGACGGATGCCGTCTGCCGGGTTCAGTTCTCTTTCTTCGGGCCGGCAAGACATGACCGGCCGAGATGTTTTCAGGTCTGCACTCCATGGTAAACGAAGAATCAGGATATCGCAAATCCTTCGATGACAATCCTTCGATGACTTGCCATGGTGGTAGCGGAGAGTCTATTTCCGTGCCGCCGGTATGCCTTTGCTTGTCATGGCGGGATGCGGGGTATATATTGCAGAGGTACGCGAACCTTATACTCTAAAACACCTTCCCAAGGAGCAAGGGCTTGGATTCCACAAACCGGGTGCTGCTCGACCGGGTGCAGCGATCTTTTCCGCTCGTTTCCCAACCGTACCGTCTGCTCGCCGAAGGGCTGGGAATGGCCGAAGACGAGGTGCGGGAGCGCCTCAGGCTGCTGAAGGAGCAGAGGCTCATCCGCCAGATCAGTGCCATCTTCAATACAGGTGCGCTGGGCTATCGAAGCAGCCTCGTAGCCATGGCCGTCCCCGAAGGGGAACTCGACCGCGCAGCTCGGTGCATCAATGCCTACCCGGGTGTGAGTCACAACTATCTCCGTCCGGGGACATACAACATGTGGTTTACCGTTGCGGTGCCGCCCGGAAAGCGGGTGGAGGATGTGGTCGGGGAACTGGCCGCCGCGGCGGGCGGGTGGCCGACACTTATCCTGCCCGCTCTTCGCAGGTACAAACTGGCCGTCGTTCTGGACGTGCTCGAGGAAGGAGATGGGGATGCCGGGGAGGATCGGGGGGATGTGCCGGTTATGGAATCGACGGTTCCGTTTCAGCCCACTGATCAAAACATCTGCATCGTACGGTGTGTTCAGGAGGATCTGCCTCTGGTGGACAGGCCTTTCAAGTATTGGGCCGACGAAGTGGGGCTGGACGAAACCGAACTGCTCCGGACTCTTGTCCACTGGGTAGACAAAGGAATCGTGCGCCGTTTTGCGGCCGTGCTCAACCATCGCCAGGTGGGTTTCAGTGCAAATGGCATGCTGGTCTGGAACTGCCCGGTGGAACGGGTCGATGAGTACGGACGCATCCTCGCCTCTTACGCGGAAGTGAGCCACTGTTATCACAGGCCTGCCTATGCTGTCTGGCCTTACAACCTGTACGCCATGGTTCACGGGCGAAGCATTGAAGACTGCAGAAAGATTGCCGAAAAGCTCGCAGCCGCAATCGGGCTTTATGATTATCTCATCCTCTTCAGCACCAGGGAATTCAAGAAGACGCGGCTGAAGCTCTTCTGGGACTGAGAAAGAGAATTGCCGAACCCGTGCAGTGTGCCGGGTCGGCCGGATGGATTCAGGGTGGACGAGAAGGAACACGAATCGAGGAAAAAGGCCATATTCGATTCCATGTCGAAACGCGGGCAGGAGCGGATTCTCAGGATCGGATACGAGAACTGGGACCCGTTCCAGGAGCCAAAGGATCCCAGAGAAAGGATCTTCGGGTCGGCTTCGCTGCAGGCAAATGAAATCCTGAGAAGATTCTACCAGTCCCGTTCAGACCGGGAGGAATCAGCAGCCGTGCACAAGGAGTTGTTCGACTTGTGCCGAGGACTGATCCAGGGGGAATCTCGAGCTGGAATGATCCTGCAGTTTTGTGAATGGTATCTCAAGACGATCGCGCAGAGATGATCGCACGCTCGTCTCCCCCTGCGACTCCCTGGATGAGTGCAGCCGGCAGGGGAAATCCCTGCGACGAAACAACCGGCCGGTCAAGAGGGCTGAAGCGCATCCGTTGATTCTTCCGGGTCGGAGTGTTCGCAGGGGCGCAGAAACTGCAGTTCTTCGGGGAGTGCAGGCCTCACGTGAACGATTTTCACCCGGTAGTATAGGTCCTTTCCCGCCAGGGGGTGATTGTAGTCCAGGGTGATGGACGTTTCCGTTTTCTCCTTGATGAAATAGCTGTACTGCGTCATGGTCGGCCTGCTGGTTGCCACTGCCCATCTGCCGGCTTGAAGAGAACGCCCTTCCGGAAATTCATCAAAGGTCTTCGTTCGAACCTGCGTTCTGTCGTATTCTCCGAATGCCTCGCGGGCCGGGATCATGAATTCTGCCTCGTCACCCTCGGACAGCCCGAGAAGCCTTTTTTCCAGTCCCGGGAGCACCTGGCCGTAGCCGACGACAAAATTGAGCGACACGGGGCCCTTGTCTCCCTTGACAAACACACCGTCTTCCAGGCGAACGGTGTATTCGATGATGACCAGCATATCCTTGGTAATAAGCATGCTTGACCCTCGATGCGTTGGAAAGTGCAACTCCCGGGCTGGTGGAACCCCGGGTGTCGACCGGATGCGGATCGCCGAATGTTATGCCCAGGATGCTTCCAGGTCGGGGTCGGCGGGGTGGCCCAGTGCCGTGGCCTTTTCATAGTGTTCCCTGGCCTTGACACGGTCGTGCTTCATCTGAAACGCGACGGCCAGGCTGTAATGGGCGGGGGCGAAGTTTTCATCGATTCCGAGAATCGCAAGAGATGCTTCGATGCTCTCATCGAGTTGCCCTGTCTGAATATAGGCCGCGGCCAGGTTGTTGTAGGCCGCAATCATGTTGGGCATGAGCTCAATCGCTTTGCGGCTCGATTCGATCGTTCTTGCGAAGTCGCCTTTGTGCAGACACGCGAATCCGATATTGCTGTAGGCCATGGGAAGATTCGGATCGATGGCCAGAGCCTTCTCGTTGGCCTCGATGCATGCATCGAAGTCTCCTTTCCTGAAATACAGGCCGCCCAGGTTAATGTGAGCCTGAGCAAGGGAAGGATCGCATTCGAGGGCCTGTTTGAACTCCGAGACGGCTTCATCGAGGAGTTCCTTCTGAGAGTAGGCAAGGCCGAGATTGTAATGCATAACGGCGGACTCGGGTTCGAAAAACAGCCGTTCCTTGAGGAACTTGATATAGAGGCTGAGTTGCGCCTCCTCTTTGCTCACCGGATGCTTCATGATCCTTTACTCTCTTTTCATTTTGTATTATCTTAGCGGGCAAATGGCCCCTGTACCACTCAGCCGTTCCCGCTCCCGTTGAAACCGCCCAGTATAATCGTCGAGTTGAATCCCGCAGTGACAGTACAGCCCGGGCTGTGAGGCTGGGGGAAATCCGAAAGGGGGATGGTCCCCATCTCATCTGGATTCCCGCTGCTCACGATCGACATCGGATGCCGAATCGAAGTGGCATTCCAGGAAAGCGTTAGGATACTTAACAACCCCGTAAGAGGATGTCAAGTTTGCACAAGTTCATGTGCCTGTTTTCTCAAGGTTGGCGGGCGTTTTGTGCTGATTTTACAGGGAATTTTCTATTGACAAAGATTCCTTGCCGCGGTAATCAAGCTGAGTCAATCGTCTCATTTTACTTGATAAATTTTCGAGAAGTTCAGGATGCCCGAGACATCCTGTTGTTATTAAACGCGATCTGATGCTTACAGGAGGCCATGATGAGCGAGGAAGCAAAGCTAAGAATTATCGAATGGGTGAAGCAGCAGAAGAAGACCAAGCATTACTTCAATGACCTTTGCAAGGCTGTTCCCGAGATCAAGATGATGCAGGCGAAGAAGATCATCAACGAGCTTGTCGCCGAGGGCAAACTGAAGTACTGGTCGAGTGGCAGCACCACGATGTACATGCTTCCCAGTGAGGGTGACGTGGATAAAGAAGAAAAAGGTATGAATTAACCCGCCGACGCTCCCTGCCATAGCTCTGTAATCGAACCGGGTAAGAATACCAGACAGGAAATGATTGTCCCGCAAGGAAACGTTGATTCGCTTTGTAGAAGGAGGTGAAGTAGAAAAAGTTCGGTGATTCGACGCGGAAGAAAAGGTGAACACCATTTGAAGAGAATTTGGCCTACGGAGGTAGATGGAATGGCACAGAAGCATGCAACTCCTATGCTCGACGAACTAGAAAAGGGACCTTGGCCGAGCTTTGTGACCGACGTCAAGAGGATGGCCCCCAAGAGCAAGATGTGCGAGGACTGGCTGGGGCTGATGGAAATGTCCTACAGGGACAAGGAAGGTCACTGGAAGCACGGTGGTATCGTTGGTGTTCTCGGGTACGGCGGAGGCGTTATCGGTCGCTACTGCGACCGTCCGGACCTGTTCCCCAACGTGGCGCATTTTCATACGGTTCGCGTGAACCAGCCTGCCAGCAAGTATTACAATACTCAAATACTCCGCCAGATGTGCGATCTTTTCGAGAGAAGAGGGAGCGGGCTCACCAACATGCATGGTTCCACGGGCGACATCGTACTGCTCGGAACCACTACAGACGAGCTCGAACCGATTTTCTACGAACTTACCCACGACCTGGGCATGGATCTCGGGGGATCCGGGTCGAACATGAGGACTCCGGAAGGCTGCCTGGGAATGTCGCGGTGCGAGTGGTCCTGCGTCGACACGCAGGACATCATCTATGATCTCACCATGGAATACCAGGATGCCCTGCATCGCCCGATGTTTCCCTACAAGTTCAAGTTCAAGGCTTCCGGCTGCCCATGCGACTGCGTAGCCGCAATTGCCCGTTCGGACTGTTCCATCATCGGTACCTGGCGCGACAACATCCGCATTGACCAGGAAGCGGTGAGAGCCTATGTCGGCGGCGAACTGGTTCCTCATGCCGGCGCCGGTGGAAGAGAGAAGGGATCCTTCGACATCAAGGCGGAAGTCGTTGACCTGTGCCCGACCCGCTGCATGGAATGGGACGGGAAGACCCTGAAGATCTGGGATGAAGACTGCACCCGCTGCATGCATTGTATCCGGGTCATGCCTCGCGCCCTGAGGCCGGGACTCGATACCGGTGCCACCATTCTAGTCGGCGCCAAGGCACCTATTCTCGAAGGTGCGCAGCTCTCCAGCGTGGTCATTCCGTTCATCAAGATGGAACCGCCCTACGGAGAATTCAAGGAATTCGTTGAAAAGATGTGGGATTACTGGATGGAGCACGGCAAGAACCGCGAGCGCCTCGGTGAAATGATCCAGCGTGTAAGCCTCCGCGAATTCCTCAAGGCTTGCGACCTGACTCCCGATCCACGCATGATCAATACTCCGCGTTTCAATCCGTACATTTTCTACGATCCGGCGGAGGTCCCCGGTGGTTGGGAACATGATGGAGTAGCATTCCGTCAACGACATCAAGCTTAGGAGATGAGAATATGGCTTTCGACCCCAATAACCTTATGCAAGATCGGATCACTGACATCGGACCCCCGAAGTATGACAAGTTCTTTCCTCCGGTAATCAAGGAAAACTTCGGCAAGTGGAAATATCATGAAATCCTCGAACCGGGCGTGCTGGTGCACGTGGCTGAATCCGGAGCCGAAATCTATTCCGTGCGCATTGGTTCGGCCCGCCTGATCAGCGTGGATCTTATCCGTGAAATGTGCGACATCGCTGACAAGTATTGCGACGGCTACCTGCGGTGGACCACCCGGAACAACGTCGAGTTTCTGGTGAGCGACAAGTCCAAACTGCAGCCGCTGATCGACGACCTGAGGAGCCGCGGCAACTGGTTCCCCATCGGCGGGACGGGCAACAGCATCACGAACATCGTTCACACTCAGGGTTGGGCTCACTGCCACACCCCCGCCATTGATGCCTCCGGCGTGGTGAAGTCGGTCATGGATGAACTGTTCGAGTACTTCGGATCGCACAAGCTGCCCGCTCAGGTGCGCATCGCCCTGGCCTGTTGCCTGAACATGTGCGGCGCCGTGCACTGCTCCGATATCGCCATCCTCGGGGTGCACCGCAAGCCGCCTTTTATCGAGCATGATCGTGTGCAGAACGTGTGCGAGATCCCGCTGGTGATCGCAGCCTGCCCGACGGCGGCTATCAAGCCCAAGAAGGTTGGAGAACTGAAGAGCATCGAGATCAACAACAATCGCTGCATGTTCTGTGGAAACTGCTACACCATGTGTCCGGCTCTGCCCCTCGCCGACGGCGAAGGTGACGGGATCGCGATCTGGGTGGGAGGAAAGGTTTCCAACGTTCTGTCCGTACCGATGTTCTCGAAGCTCGCCGTGCCTTACATCCCCAACGAGCCGCCCAGGTGGCCGACGGCGGTCAATACCGTCAAGAAGATCGTTGAGGCTTATGCGGCCGGTGGTCGTCGTTATGAGCGCGTGGGCGACTGGATCAACCGTATCGGATGGGAACGTTTCTTCGAGAAGACGGGCCTGGAATTCAGGCATGAGCACATCGACGACTATCGTTTGGCCATGATGACCTGGAGAACCACGACTCAGTTTAAATTCTAGCATACTCCCTGCTGGTGCGGGGATTCTTCCCCGCACCGGTGAGATTCGTGCGAGAGACCCGATGCTGTTTCAGAAACCGCGCCTTGTGATTGCCGCTTTGCGTGGAGGTGCCGGCAAGACGTTCATATCTCTTGGCCTGGCAGCCGCCTGGCGGTTGAACTGCGGGTTGCGGGTGGTTCCCTTCAAGAAAGGTCCCGATTACATCGACGCCGGGTGGCTGTCCGTTGCGGCCGGGCGTCCGTGCTACAACCTGGATCCCTTTCTGATGAAGCCTGACGAAATGCTCCGTTCTTTCGTGCGACGTTCCAACAATGCCGATGGGAGCCTGATCGAAGGCAACCGCGGTCTGTACGATGGAGTGGATGTCCAGGGAAGCTTTTCGACCGCTGAACTGGCCAAGCTGCTTCGATCTCCCGTGGTGCTGGTCCTGGATGCCACGAAAGTGACGAGAACAGCGGCGGCTCTGGTCCTCGGATGCCGGCAACTCGACCCCGATGTGAATATAGGAGGAGTCATCCTCAACCAGGTGGCGGGCAGACGCCACGAGGGGGTGTTGCGAGGGGCCATCGAGCGCTACTGTAATGTTCCGGTGCTGGGTGTGGTACCCAAGGGAGGGGACAACCTTTTCCCGGAACGTCATCTGGGACTCGTTCCACACCAGGAGTCCGAAAATACGGCGGAGGCGGTCACATTTGCCGCCTCCAGGATGAACGAGTGCGTCGACCTCCAGGCTCTATGGAAGCTGGCTGAAACAGCCGCACCTCTGGGTTGGCCGATTGGTGCCGGCGAAGCCGAACGGAAGCCGGAGCCGGAAGCGCGGACGGTCATCGGAGTTGTGCGTGATTCCGCGTTCCAGTTCTACTATCCGGAAAACCTGGAGGCGCTGGAAGAAAAGGGGGCCAGGCTGGTGGAGATTTCCAGCTTCGACGCCCGTCCGCTTCCACGGCTCGATGCACTTTACATCGGAGGAGGATTTCCGGAGACACACCTGGAGGCCCTTTCAGAAAACAGGGTGTTCAGGGAATCTCTCAGAAAAGAGATCGAAAAGGGTCTGCCCGTCTATGCCGAATGCGGTGGCCTGATGTTTCTGTGCCGTGCTATTCTGCATGGGGGAAAAACCTTCCCGATGACAGGGGTCTTCCCGTTTGATGTGGTCCTCGAAAAGAGGCCGCAGGGACACGGCTACACTGTCATCGAGTGCGTGAATCGGAATCCGTTTTTCCCGGAAGGGGCGGTTTTGAGAGGACATGAGTTTCACTATTCGCGCATTATCGGCAGCGATAAGAGCTTTCCGTTTGTCTTCCACCTGAAGAAGGGGCACGGAATAGTGGCAGGATGGGATGGAATGTGGTATAAAAATACTCTTGCATGCTATTCACACATCCACGTGGTGGGAAACGGGCTCTGGGCTGAAGCGCTGATCCGTGCCGCTCGATCCTACCGCAAAGAGAAATCTGTGGAGTCACTGGATCCCAATATCGATCCGGAACGAGGTCTGTCGGGAACCTGTGAATATATAACTGCAATTTAAAAGGAGGTACCGTCCATGGGACAGATTGAATTCAAAGGCAAGTCGTTCGAGATTGACGAAGACGGATTCATCAGCAGTTTCGACCAGTGGTGCCCCGAGTGGGTGGATTATGTCAAGAATTCCGAAGGGATCAGCGAGCTTACCGAAGAGCATTGGAAGGTTATTCACGTGCTCCAGGATTACTACAAGAAGCACGGTATCGCTCCCATGGTCCGCATTCTTACCAAGGTGACCGGATACAAGCTCAAGTACATTTACGAGCTCTTTCCATCGGGACCGGGCAAGGGTGCCTGCAAGATGGCCGGCCTTCCCAAGCCTACCGGTTGCGTTTAGTCTGATCCGGCTTGAGCAAGGAAGCTCCACGGGCGGGGTTAGGGCGCCGTCCGTGGAGCTGTTTTCATGCACTTGCCGAACGTATACGGAGGCGCCTGCTTCCACAATGCCTCCGCCTTCAAAACTCCCTCCGCCCACGTGATGTCCCGTGCTGTGGCGTACCCCACCGAGCCAGTCCCTGCTGAGATCCACAACCTATGAATTCTGACCGATCGAAGTCCGATTTCCTTGTGTGAATTCCCATGATCATCCGTGTCCTTCAGGTCCCTCCGGCAGACGAGTGCATCCAGAGCCTTTCACGCATCCGGTGGTTTTCATGCAAAGGATCGATGGCACCACTCCGTCATTCCCTACACATCGTCATTCCCGCGAACGGTGGGAATCCAGTCCAAGCGCGGATCGCGCCATAAAGATTTCTCCACCCGGGATTGTGCTGCTCTGTCCATCATGTATTCCAGGATCTTCCCCATTACCTGAAACTGTTCAGCCATGCGCAGTCACCCTTTCTGGATTCCATCTTCGCGTGAATGACGTCGCTGTTGTGAATCTGACGTTGTCGGGGTGTATTCCATCTTTGTGCGACAACTGTCCGGGTACGCGGTTACGAAAAGAAGCTGCCTACCGGAAGAACCTGTTTTTACGAGGGCATATATTTCGATTCTTGCAGGGACGTAGCTTCCGAACAGGTCGTTCGAAGATTTCAGCTGTAGTTCACGAGTGAAGATGGATGCCGCAGTAACGAGTCGCCGGGCTTCGACAATTGAACTTGACAACAGGCATGGAAGGGGTTACGAGAAGTAGACCCGGTAGAGGTGAGAGGGAGTTATGGCGTAGGTCTCCCCGGTAACTCGATTCATGGAATTTTCTCATTTCAAGTGACGATGGAGGACAAAACATGTTTAAGGTGACGGTCGATAAGGACAAGTGCATCGGCGACGGCGAATGTGTAGATGTATGCCCGGTTGATGTCTATGAGATGGTTGACGGTAAGGCTGAACCCGTGAACGAGGAAGAATGCCTGGGATGCGAAAGCTGTGTGGAAGTCTGTGAACAGGGTGCCATCACAGTGGAAGAAGTGTAGATTACGGCTCGCGTCTTGCCTGTGAACAGGCCGCTTAACCCTGTGGCGAGGGTTAAGCGGCCTGTTGTTTTTCTAAGAACCGGCGAAGGCGGCGGGCCTGCTCAGCTGAAACGGCGGGTCCGCGACCTCAGGCAGCCGCATTCCACATCTCTTTATTGCGCGAACAAGCCTGCTAGGGAGAAAACAAAACCGCCGACCCTGAAGGGCCGGCGGTTTTGACTGCAGAGGATTTCGCGATCGTTACGGCTTCTGCGCGGGATGACACTGAGCGCAGGTAACGGGAGCCTTTGTTTCAGGGTTTTCCTTTTTCAGTTTCTGATGGCAACCCTGGCAATTGTCGTGAAAAGCAATCTTAAGATTCAGCTTTTGCTGGTCGGGGGGGAGCTTCTTTTCACCCTGGATGGTGGGTTCCGTATGGCACTTCTCGCATTTTTCGACGGGGTCACCTTCCTTCCAGACATTCTTGCCGTCCTTGTAGACATGGTGACAGTCGGCACATGCAATCTTGTGGTCTTCGTAATGCTTTTTGTGCGTGAACTCCACGGGGGCTTTCGTCGGTGTCGGCCAGAGCCCTGCCTTGATGCTCATGACATCCGGACCCTTGTCCACGGCGATTGCCACCAGTGCAGCAGCGAAGACGAGTGCGACCACGGCGACTGCACTTGTAAAGTACTTGCCACGTCTCATGATTTCTTCCCTCCTTTCACTCTCGCTTGAATTATCCCAGCTCACAATTCCCAGACATCGGCCATTTTAGTGAAGATTTTCATTATATGTCAAGAGAGTATTTGCCCGAGGACACGGCAGTTCCGCCCTCGGCCGTCGAGGATCGACTGCAGAGGCGGGCGGAAGATCTCGGGTGTTCAGCAGATCTCGAAGGATAGAGGACTTTGGAAGACAACCATTATTCTGATGAGCCCGCGTTTTTTCGTGGATTGCCAGCAATTCTTCAATGATTAGTTTGGAGTGTAGAAAGAATGTTCGGAGATCCGGAACCGCATATAAGTCGATCGAGCGAAAGAAAGGATGCACCACGGTACTTCCTGCAGAGATTCCTCGAACCATGAGAGGTGAAGATGCAGTTCCAGAAACTGACCTTCAGGAATGCAGCGGGGCAGCGACTCGATGCCCGGCTGGACTTGCCCATGGATGAAAAACCTCATGCCTACGCCATATTCGCCCATTGCTTCACGTGTACCAAGAACTTCAATGCGGTGGTCAATATCAGTCGTGCGTTGACAAGAGACAAGATTGCTGTCCTCAGGTTCGACTTTACGGGATTGGGGGAAAGCGAGGGGGACTTCTCGAATACCGGCTTTTCCTCGAACGTATCCGACCTGGTTGCCGCGGCCGAGTTTCTGAAATCCGGCTTTGACGCCCCGAAGCTGCTCATCGGCCACTCCCTGGGAGGTGCGGCCGTTCTTCAGGCGGCAGCGTCGATTCCTTCATCTCTGGCCGTTGCCACGATCGGCGCGCCTGCGGACCTTTCCAGCGTCGCCAGATTTTTAAGCAGGGAAGGGCCGGAGATCCGATCCAAGGGCGAAGCCAGGGTGACTCTGGCGGGCAGAAGCTTTAGAATCAGGAAGGAATTCGTGGATGAACTCGATCGGAGCAACATGGAGCAGAGTATCCGCCAACTCGGGAAGGCGCTGCTGATCTTTCATTCACCGCGGGATACGATTGTGGGGATCGAATCCGCGGGGAAGATCTTTCAGGCGGCAAGGCACCCGAAAAGTTTCATTTCTCTCGATCAGGCAGACCACCTGCTTTCCAGCAGGTCCGATTCCCTTTACGCTGGGGCGGTTCTGGCCGCCTGGGCCGGAAAATACATCGGCAGCCCGGAAGACAGGGACAGGGAGGAAAGAGACCTCACGGACAACCGGATTGTCGTACATACGGGGCAAACGGGATACCGAACCGAGATCCTGGCCGGCGCGCACAGACTCATCGCCGATGAACCAGTTGCCGTGGGCGGATCGGGCACTGGGCCAAGCCCCTACGATTACCTCGTTTCGGCTCTCGGTGCATGCACCTCCATGACGCTGCGCATGTACGCGGACAGAAAAGAATGGCCTCTCGAATCCATCGTGGTGCGGTTGAAACACCGAAAAGTCCATGCCCGGGATTGCAGCGAATGTGAGTCGAAGAGCGGCAGGATCGATGTGGTCGAGCGGGAAATAGAACTGAGAGGACCGCTCGATGCAGAGCAGAGGGAGCGGCTGCTGGAAATTGCAGACCGCTGCCCCGTCCATCACACTCTGCATTCCGAAGTCAGGGTCGAAACCAGGCTCAAGGCCTGAACCTGGAAACGGGCATTCTTGACGGCGAAACACGGTGGTTGACACCCAAACAAAAATTCGCCGCATATCATAATTTGCTTGAATAGTGCATCATGGGACCTTATTTTTTCGTGGGTCCTGCAGGGGGGCCGGGACAGGCGTATCCAGCCGGAAGTGGAGCCGGGAACGGAAGCCGTCCCGATTACATCATTTCATATCGAGTGGGAGAAGAATCCATGAAACTTCCTTTAGAAATCAGCGCTCGCAATGTTCACATCTCCGAAGGCACAGAGCAGCTCATACGCGAGAAGGCTGAAAAACTGGACAGACTCTACGACAAGATCATCGGATGCCGGGTCAAGGTGGATATTCCTCATCGCAGTCAACGAAGCGGTATGTTGTACAACGTGCGTGTGGACATAACCGTTCCGGGCAGTGAGATCATCGTCAAACGTGAGCCGGATGAAGATCTGCATGTTGCCATAGTGAGTTCGTTCGATACGGCTCAACGGCGTCTGAAAGAGCATGCCGAGAAGCAGCGTGGCGAGGTCAAATTCCACGAAGAGAAGCCCCTTGCGCGGATAACGAGGATTTTCCCCGAGGAAGGGTACGGTTTTCTCGAGACGCCCGACGGCAGGGAAGTCTATTTCCATGAGAACTCCCTGCTGAACTTCAAGTTCAAAGATCTCGTCGTGGGGACCCAGGTTGGTTTTGTGGAGACGGAAGGTGAGAAAGGCCCTCAGGCAAGTTCGGTTACCGTTTACTGACCGGCCGCGATCCGTATCGAGTCCCTTTCGTTCCTCCCGGTTTCCGCAGGCAGGGAGGGAGGGGAATGTCATGGCGGCCCGGACCGGTGTCCGGAGACTCCGGGATGGTAAACAGGAAAGAGCGAAATGTCATTGAGCGACTTCGACGTCTTTGTCGTTCTCGTGCTCATCGTGATCAACGGCATGTTTTCGATGTCCGAAATCGCTATTATATCTTCCAGGAAGGCCCGCCTTCAGCAGAAGGCCGAGGAAGGCGATGCCGGAGCACGCACTGCTCTCGATCTCGCCGATTCGCCCAATCTTTTTCTGTCCACGGTCCAGATCGGCATTACGCTGGTTGGAGTCATGAGTGGAGCATTCGGCGGTGCATCCATATCCCACAGGTTGTCCGATATCCTGAGTCAATACGCGGTCCTGGCTCCTTACAGTGATACCCTGTCTCTATTCCTGGTCGTTCTTGCCATCACCTACCTCTCCCTCGTGATAGGAGAGCTTGTTCCCAAGCGGCTGGCCCTCGACAATCCCGAAAGGATTGCTTCCATTGCGGCAAAGCCCATGCGATTCCTGTCAATTGTCGGACTGCCAGCGGTGCGTTTGCTCAGCCTGTCCACGGACGTTGTCTTGAAGGTGCTGCGCGTGCGCCCGTCTTCGGAACCTCCCGTTACCGAGGAGGAAATCAAGGTCCTGATCGAACAGGCGACGATGGCGGGAGTGTTCGAAGAAGCGGAGCAGGACATCGTCGAGAGGGTGCTGCGCCTTGGAGACCGCCGCGTCGGCGGGCTCATGACTCCACGCAAGAAGGTGATATGGCTGGATATCAACGATACCGAGGCTGAAATCAGGCAGAAAATCAAGGAGAGCTTCAATTCCAGGTTCCCGGTCTGCCAGGGAAGGCTCGGCAATATCCTTGGAGTGGTACACGTAAAAGATCTGCTGATGAGCAGCCTGGAGAAGAAGCCTTTCGATCTGAAGTCCCTGATTCAAAAACCTCTTTTCGTTCTCGAGAACACTCATGCACTGCGGGTTCTCGAACTCTTCAAAGAAACGGGATCGCCCATGGCGATGGTCATCGATGAATATGGGACCATCGAGGGGCTGGTAACTCTGAACGACCTTCTCGAAGCGATTGTCGGAGATATCCCGTCGAGAGACGAGTTCGATGAAGCCAAGGTTGTGCAGCGGGAAGACGGTTCGTGGCTGGTGGATGGAATGCTTTCGGTGGGAGAACTGAAGGAGAAATTCCGTATAAAGAAGCTGCCGGGAGAAAGGAGCGGGCTTTTTGAAACCCTGGGTGGTTTCGTGATGGCGCGCCTGGACCGCATCCCTTCCGCAGGGGATAGTTTCCGGTGCTGCGGGTATCGATTCGAAGTCATGGATATGGACGGCCACAGAGTCGACAAGGTTCTTATCGAAATTCTGCCTGAAAAACCCGGGGACGAGGAAGAATGACCGGGGAGCGTTCCCGGCGCAGCTCCGTGACGGCACGGGTAAGCGAGAAGAGTCGGGGTGGTCGCGGCAGTAGGAAGGCAGATGGAGTGTAGATGCCTGATGCGGCCATGCCGATCCGGCACCGGGCATTCAGTTCCTGATCGAGGTTTTTTTTCCTGGTACCTTCACAAGGAAGGGGCGCCATGGCATCGCGGCGATCCG
>JABUEY010000010.1 GCA_013314815.1 Syntrophobacteraceae bacterium | reverse complement strand
TTTTGAGCTCGCCGCTGAATCGCTTCCGTGGACCGTTCATCTGCAATCCTCCTTGGCTCCATTCCTACCATGGGCCAGGATCGCGTTGCCACCTTATTGAGCTGTCCAGTTTTCGGGGCACATTATAGTTTTCCAATTCGGGAATGGATTCGTGTCTCCGAGGAATGGTAACCGCATAAGGTTCCCCGGCATTCCGATAAACCTTCTTTCGCAGGCAAAAGCCGGGTGGATGTAGAGATTCATACCGTCCTGATTCGGAGATGGCCTCCCAGAACCTGGAATGCTGAACTCCATCTTTCTGCGAAGGCGTCTCCCCTGGCGGCTTTTTCAAGAAAATCGGGATACATTTCCCTGGAAAGGGCAAAATAGATGTTTTGCATCTTCCACAGCCTGGGTTCGACATTCAGGCGCTTGAGGAGGATGAAGAGGCGATCGAGAAGCGTCATGAGTTCAACGTCTTTTGGGTTGCCACAGATGCGCGCTGTGAGATCACTCATGCGTCCGCTTGCCGCGAACGAAAGTTCCGAAACATTCAGCTTGACTCCCCAGGATCCGGATTCGTTCACCAGGGTCTCCAGCCGCCCCACGTCCGGAACATCGCTGTCAAGGGCCTTGCGCAGATCCGCATTGACGATGAATTCGGTCGCCACAGCCAGGGCCTTGGGTACCGGCATCTGGATCTCGTTGAGAAAGGCAATCACTTTCACGTTCCGTTCCACGATCTGCCTGAACGAGGCTTCGATCTCGGTCATTTCCGCATCGAGTATGCCGTTTACTATTCTTTGCTGCTCATCCTTGAACAGGTGCCAGAAGGTGTAGGGATGGCCTCCGAAGTGCCTGTCGATGGTCCCCAGCGCATCGAACGGGCCTCCTTTTCTGAAAGCACCCTTTACGTCGTCGAGCATCCTGTCGAAAACCCGCGGATCCATCGATTCCCTGATCCCGCTCGTTACGTCAAACCCTCCCTGGTACACCGTCGCAAAGCTTATGGTGCTTTCTTCCCACGTGATGTCCGAAAAGATCTTCGCCTTCCCGACGCTCAACGTGGAAGACTCCGCATCCAGCTTTTCGTGGAATTCACTCTCGGCCGTGTAGCAGAAGATTCTCGAGGAATCTCGTTCATTGTGAAAGATCGAAGCGGTGGCCAGGTGAGCCCCGACCCTCATGAGATCCACACCGGCGGGTTTCACGAACATTTCGTAGACCCGGGCACCATTGAAGAATTCCGGGACGTTGCTTCGAGCCTCTTCCAGTTCCTCCTTGAAATAGTCTTCCAGGTGAACGCCCCATACCTTCTCGGCAAGCTGCATGGCCCTGGCCGCATACCGCATCACCTGCGTCGTCTCGATCCCCGAAATTTCATCGAAGAACCAGCCGCAACTGGTAAAGGCCAGCATCGCATGCCGCTGCATCTCGAGGAGCATCAACACCCGGCTTTTCTCCTCGTGGAGAAGATCCCTCACGGCATGCCGGGCAAGAAAGTCCTCCACGTTTTCTCTCGATCGATCCAGTATGACGTCGATGTAGTTATCTCTCGCTTCCCAGGGATCCCTCAAAAACCCCGCCGCCTCGTGCTCAAAGAAAGGTGCAAGCCGGTCCGCAAGCCTGTTCATGGCCTCCCGCAGAGGCCTCCTCCAACCCTGGCTCCACCCCGAATGCATGCCGCTGCTGCATCCACAGTTTTCGCGCCACCTTTCGATGCCGTGAATGCAGCTCCACGAACTCTTTTCGACGATCTGCACCTCGTGAGTCGGCGGATGTTTCTCGAGGAATTCCGAGTAGATCGTGATTGCAGCAGGGTGGTTCTTCTCCACTAGTTCCAGGCAGTAGGCGAGGGCCATGTCCCCCATGGGGTGATGATGCCCGTACGTTTCGCCGTCCGTGGCGACATGCACCAGTTGAGGCCATGCTCGATCATCGGAAAACGCTCCCATGAGCCGGGCTGCGAAAGCTTCACCATTGGCCAGCAGTCCCCCGAAGGCGACATCCCTGGAAATGGGGCCATCGTAGAAGAACAGCTTGATGCTGCGCCCCGATGGGAGAAAGCAGACATAGGGCATGGTGGGGTCGACGTGGCCTCCCTGGACTTCACGCCACTCCTTCCCCCCGAGCGGCCGGGTTCTTGCGGCCTGATGAGGCGCCAGGATCGTGAAGGATACCCCCTGCTGCGCCAGGACTTCGAGACTCGGGATGTCCACGGCCGTCTCGGGAAGCCACATCCCCTCGGGCGGGCGGCCGAATCTTTTCGAAAAGTCCCTTATGCCCCAGATCACCTGGGTAGCCTTGTCGCGCCGGTTGGCAAGGGGCATGATCATGTGGTTGTACACCTGGGCCACCGCGCCTCCATGCCCCGAAAAACGCTCCCGACCGATCCGGTCCGCTTCCAACAAGGCTTCATATACGTCGGGGCGGTGCCTTTCCATCCACGAAAGAAGGGACGGGCCGAAGTTGAAACTCATCCTCGAATAATTGTTGACAATATCGATGATGCGCTTCTCCGAATCGAATATGCGTGACGCCGTGTTCGGAGCGTAGCATTCGGCGGTGATGCGGTCGTTCCAGTCGTGATAGGGATAGGCCGATTCCTGAAGTTCGACTTCCTCGAGCCAGGGATTTTCACGTGGCGGCTGATAAAAGTGTCCGTGAACACAAACGTACAGGCTCATGTTTCCTCCTCCCCCCAGCCCTCGAGTCCATGACACAGTTGTCCTGCAGTCGATACCGGCGCCTTTTCACAACAATCCTCTTTCTTCCAGGATTCTCTTGGCCGCGTCGTCCGACCGCTGCAGATAGATCGCCGTTGTGCTGGTCAGCGAGTGGCCGAGCAGTACCTGGACCGTGGTGAGGGGAACCCCCGCCCGAAGCATCTCGACGGCCCGGGTATGTCTCAGGATGTGCGGGTGCGAAAGCTTTCTCGGGATATCCGCCTCTGCTGCCCTTCTATAGAATTCCCTTCTGAAATTCCCCTGGTCGAGGGAAAAGACTCTCCCGCGCATGTTCGGAAACTCTTGCAGGTACTGCTGGACGCTGGATACCGCCGCAACGGGGAGCGGAATGGTTCTGTGAACTGTTCGCGACGGCGGACGCACAGGAAGTACAATCCTGATCTCCCCCCGCTGATAATCGATGTCGCAGGTATCGTCAACCCTCAGGATCTCCCCGATCCGCGCCCCCGTAAAACGCATAAAGAGATAGGCCAGGCGGTACCTTCCCCTCACCTTTCGAAGATAAAGGCTGGGAGCCGCATCATGCCATGCATCGAACGCCTCGGTAAGTCTCCGGATCTGGACATTGTCCAGGTGCTCCACGGGCGATTCGTATCCGGAAGCCGGCGACTCCCTGCCCGCATCGTTTATTCTTCCTTCCATGGTTTTTCTCTCCACTTGTACACCCGGCTACCGAAGCAAAACCGTTCTCCTTTTGTCTTTTATTATTAGCATATCTTTCCCAAAATGCAATTACACGAAAATTTTTTTTGACGTGTATTGACATGTTGAGCGGAGGATCTTAGCTTCAGGCTTGATGGATCGAGAAACTGAAAAATACAGTATACTTAACAGGAAAGGAGGATTTGACCATGGCTGTTATCCGTTACAGAAATCCATTCGGTTTTCCGAATCCGTTCCAGGAACTCGCCCGCGTACAGAGGGAAATGGACCGTCTGTTTTCGCAGATCATGGGTAGAGGCCCAGGGGTGGCGGCATCGGGAGTCTTCCCAGCACTCAATGTGACCGAAGATGCCGACAGAATCACGGTTACGGCGGAACTGCCCGGGATCAAGGCGGAAGACCTCGATATTTCCGTTGTGGGGAAAACGCTGACTCTTCGAGGAGAACGCAAGCCTGACGTGGCCGAGAATGTAAGCTATCACCGCAGGGAACGCATGGCGGGGAAATTTCAGAAGGCCATGACACTGCCCTACGAGGTGAATGCCGAAGGAGTCGAAGCCGAGTGCAAGAACGGGGTGCTGAAACTCGTTCTTCCCAAGGCGGAACATGCAAAGCCCAGAAAGATCTCCATAAAGGCCGATTAACAGCGGTCCCTGAATGCGGCGATGAAATTCTTTGTAACGGGAGGTGCAATATGGAAGACAAGGATCTGCAGTTGCAGGAAAAAAAGGAGCTTCAGACGAAAGCGGAAAGCACGCGGGATGTGCCGGTGTTTGTTCCCGCCGTGGATATCTACGAATCTGAATCCGCGTTGACCGTAGTGGCGGATATGCCGGGAGTTTCGGCGGACAGCCTCGACATCGACCTCGACAACGATCAGCTCACCATCAGGGGCACCGCCGCGACCCAGGAATCAGAAGGCAGCGTTTTGCTCCAGGAGTACTCTGTCGGAGACTATTACAGGCAGTTTACGCTGTCAGACGCCATCGACCGTTCGAAGATCGAGGCCACCATGAAAGACGGAGTACTCAAAGTCGTTCTTCCCAAGGCGGAAGCAGCAAGACCACGCAAGATCACGGTCAGAACTTAAGAGGGATCGTAGGGGCCGGGCTGCGGAATAGCACGCCGGTCCCGGCCGAAAAACTGTATGGGAGGTGAATGCTTATGTTCGGTTTGCTTCCATGGCACAGAAAAAAAGAATTGACGGAACAAAAAGAAGGCTTCGAAGATCTCTTCGACCGCGCGTCAAGCTTCCTGTCGTCGGCAGTCGATCCGCTTCTCAGGTGGAACGGGGACTGGTTTCCCAGGATCGATGTGCGCGAGGGGGATAAGGATATCATGGTGAACGTTGAACTCCCCGGTCTGCAGCCAGGCGATATCGACATACGGGTCGATGAACGCCGTTTGACCATCAGCGGCGAGAAGAAGATGGAAAAGGAGGAAAAGCGTTCCGACATCCACATCTTCGAACGGCGCTTCGGGTCGTTCACGCGCACCGTCGATCTTCCCGTGGAAGTGGACGCCGACAAGGTCAAGGCTGAGCTGGTTCAGGGAGTGCTCAAAATCGAAATGCCCAAGAAGAAGATATCCGCGCGGAAGTCTATTCCCGTCAAAACCGCCTGATGCCGAATATGCCGCGACTTCGTCCGGCGGATAGTCTTCAGCTGGCGTCGGGAAGGGCTTGTCCTTCTCGACGCCATTTATTATGCTAAATAATAAACAGATAGATATCAAGGCGGAAGCGGGCATATGAAGCGAAAGGATTACTACGCCATTCTGGGAGTGACCCGGGCCGAGAGTGCGGGCGGTATTCGTGCGGCTTACAGGAAGCTTGCGCGGATCCATCATCCCGATCACGCAGGACCCGGCAGGACCCGCCGATTTCAGGAAATCAACGAGGCCTACCAGGTTCTTTCCGACCCTGTTGCAAGAAAGTCGTACAATGAAAGTCTGACGAGGGAAGAAGAACGTCTCCGGGAACAAGCCGCACCCATGGAATCCGTTTCCCCCAGGCGGACGCAGGCACGACCGACTTATATTCGCGGGCTTTCCGAGCAATACGGATCCGAACAATACGGACAGGATGGTTTCTTCGCCCGGATTTTCGGCAGCCTGTATGGAACCGGTTTCGCGGAAACGGCATTTCAGAGGCCTATCAAGATCGAAGTGATCCTGAGCCGCGCAGAGGCTCGAAAAGGAGGATTTCTTCCTCTTGCCGCTCCCTCCTCCTTCGCGTGTTCGAACTGCATGGGGACGGGAAGCCAGGGAATGCACCTTTGCACGGAATGCGGGGGCAGGGGAGCAGGGCAGTACGAAGAAAACATAACGATTCGGATCCCTCCCGGCGTCCGGGACGGGACAACACTGGATATCCCTGCCCGGCATACCCGCCCGCGCATCCTCGTCCACATCTTCGTGCGATAGACAACCCTGTCCTTTTGATCCTTTTCCCTTGCTTTCCTTCTCCCTCCGGATATGCTCGAACCTCCGGCCGCACAGTTCAGGAAGTGAAAAATCCATCCGCAGGACGGCCGGCGGAGGATGCCATGCACAGCCACAGCTGGATGTATTTGCCACAGGACGAACTGTACAGGGAATGCGACCGTCTGCTGTCGAATCATCCTGCAGCACTTCCCCGGACCTGTTTTCATCTCGATTCCCCGCCCTATCTGATGGCGACCGAGCAGCCGTGGGAGGGTCTTGCGGATTGCATGCCAGCCGGAAAATCGGTGCTCACCATCGCGGGATCGGGAGATGTTCCCCTCCTTTTCCTCCACCTGAATGCCTGCCCCGTCGTTGCCGTGGATATATCGAGGCCCGCGTGCTTTTTCAATGAACTCAAGACAGCGGCGATCATGAGTTTACACTGGAGCGACTTTCTCGCCTTCTTCCTCGCCGGCATCCCCAGGGCACAGGATTTCCTGGCAGGAAGAGGAGTTCCCGCTTCTCTGCCGGGCAGCAGACGACTCGACCTGTACCTATCGGTGCGCGGGAATCTGAGCGGCAGCGCCGCTTCCTTCTGGGACAGCCTGCTTCTCAACGGCATGCAACGGCCCTCCCCGTTTGCACACTTTATGCGTACACTGGACCTGCTTTCCCTCGACTCAATCCCCTTCCTTGCCGACGAAAAGACATATGCCGCCTGGAGTGCTTCCGCAACCCGGTATCCCCTTGTCAACCTCCCCCTGGAAATCGCCCTCGATGACGCCGATATCCGCTTCGATGTTGTTTATCTATCCAATGTGCTCGAATACATGAAGATGCGGTACGCGGCGGAAGACGACGCCGGCGGCCATCACGCCTTCCTCGATGGATTTCTCGGGAAGGCATCGAATGCACTCAACCCCGGAGGGATTCTCCTGTTCTACCTGTTCGAATCGAGTGCATCACAAACCTTCCCGGAGACCCTTTCCGACTTCGCTTCACTGGAGAAACTCGGCATGAGATGTTCCACCCGGGACATCCTGTACCGCCCGTCTTCGTCCTGCGGATCCTCGTTTCGCCACTGCCTGCTTTCCTTCACATCCCGATAGGGGAGAAGACTCGCGTGGAAGGCGATCCGCCCATCCCGATCAGCCTTCGTATTGACAAAACAAAAAACGTAACCATATAAAGAAAGCAAGACAGATTCACTGAAAAAATCCATATCCAGGCTTCATATCGGGAAAATCGTTATATACGTTTCCAAGTTCTCCAAAACAATCTGGAATTCCAGTTGATAATTCTCAACCGATGAGTAAATTTGCTGTTAGCACTCGAATGGATAGAGTGCTAACATCCTGGTCAGGATTGTGGAGGAGGCCGACTGGGGAGGCCTCTTTCCTGGAAGACCTCAATTGCAGGAAAAAGGAGAACCGCGTTATGAAACTGAGACCGTTGCAGGATCGTGTCATCATCAAACGTCTCGAGGAGGAAGAAAAGACTGCAGGAGGAATCATCATACCCGACACGGCCAAGGAGAAGCCTCAGCAGGGAAGGGTTGTCGCCGTCGGAAAAGGAAAGATCCTGGAAAACGGGCAGGTCACTCCCCCGATCGTCAAGGAGGGAGACCGGGTCCTTTTCAACAAGTATGCGGGCACCGAAGTGAAGATCGACGGGGAAGAACACCTGGTCATGCGTGAGGACGACATTCTGGCCATCGTTCAATAGCAACAGTCTGCCACAGGAGGAATCAACCATATGGCTGCCAAGGAAATCAAGTACTATGCCGATGCCAGGGAAAAGATCATGAAGGGCGTCGACACCCTGGCCGACGCGGTGAAGGTTACCCTCGGACCCAAGGGCCGAAATGTCGTCCTGGAGAAATCATGGGGCTCCCCGACCATCACCAAGGACGGCGTGACCGTGGCCAAGGAAATCGAACTTGCCGACAAGTTCGAAAACATGGGCGCTCAGATGGTCAAGGAAGTCGCCAGCAAGACATCGGATGTGGCAGGAGACGGGACAACCACGGCCACCATCCTGGCCCAGGCCATCTACCGCGTCGGGTCCAAGCTCGTGGCCGCCGGCCATAACCCCATGGCGCTCAAGCGCGGTATCGAAAAGGCCGTCGCCGTCGCCGTCGAAGAACTCAAGAAGCTCAGCAAGCCCACCAAGGACCAGAAAGAAATCGCCCAGGTGGGCACCATTAGCGCCAACAACGACGAAACCATCGGAAGCATCATTGCCGAAGCCATGAACAAGGTGGGCAAGGAAGGCGTCATCACGGTGGAGGAAGCCAAGAGCATGGAAACCACCCTCGAGGTGGTGGAAGGCATGCAGTTCGACCGCGGCTATACCTCACCCTATTTCGTCACCGACCCCGAGCGCATGGAAGTGGTACTCGAAGAACCCCTGATCCTGATCAACGAAAAGAAGATCAGCAGCATGAAGGACCTCCTGCCCATCCTTGAACAGATCGCCAAGATGGGCAAGCCCCTGCTCATCATCGCCGAAGACGTCGAAGGAGAAGCCCTCGCCACCCTGGTGGTGAACAAGCTCCGAGGCACCCTCAAGGTGTGCGCCGTAAAGGCTCCCGGCTTCGGTGACCGGCGCAAGGCCATGCTGCAGGACATCGCCATCCTGACGGGAGGCCAGGTCATTTCCGAAGACCTGGGTATCAAGCTCGAAAACGTGACCCTGAACGATCTTGGCAGGGCCAAGACCATCCGCATCGATAAGGACAACACCACGATCGTGGATGGAGCGGGGACTCGGGATGCCATCGAGGGCCGAGTGAAGCAGATCCGGGCTCAAATCGAGGAAACGACGTCCGACTATGACCGGGAAAAGCTCCAGGAGCGATTGGCCAAGCTGGTGGGCGGCGTGGCCGTGATCAAGGTGGGTGCGGCTACTGAAACGGAAATGAAGGAGAAGAAGGCCCGCGTCGAAGACGCCCTCAATGCCACTCGAGCCGCGGTGGAAGAAGGCATCGTGCCGGGGGGCGGCGTTGCGCTCCTGCGATGCCTGCCCGCCCTCGAGGCCTTGCAGGTCGAAGGGGAAGATGTCTACGGCGTGAACATCATCAAGAGGGCACTCGAAGAACCCGTCCGCCAGATCGTCAACAACGCCGGGCAGGAAGGTTCCGTCGTGGTCGAAAGGCTGAAGCACGAGAGCGGCGCCTTCGGGTTCAACGCCGAAACCGAGGTTTACGAAGACCTCACTGCGGCGGGTGTCATAGATCCCACCAAGGTGGTGCGGTTTGCTCTGCAGAATGCCGCCAGCGTGGCGTCTCTGCTTCTCACCACCGAAGCCATGGTGGCCGAGAAACCCAAGAAGAAGGAACCGGCTCCTCCCATGCCGGGAGGCGGTATGGAAGACATGTACTGAGAGCCAGGGGGATATCCTCCCCGGGGTGAACCCGGGGAGGAGAAACAAAAAATCGTTCACGCGCATCGAGGATTCAAGGCCCTGCTGCCGGCGGACATTGCGGCTGCAAGGCCTTTTTTTATTCTGGAGGACGTCGAAGTCTGTTATAAAGACGGCAGCCGGGAGTCAATCGCAAGCTCAGCTGTGAAAGGTGGAACGAAATGAAAATCTTCGATGGTTTGCACGGTTTTATGTGGAACTCCATGAGTGCCAACAACTGCAACACCTATCTTATCGACGGACCGACCCGAGTGCTCGTAGACCCGGGTCACCTGGGGCTCTTCAGCCACGTCGAGATGGGGCTGCGGCAGATCGGCGCCGGGATTTCCGACATCGAGCTCGTGATCTGCACACACGCTCATCCCGACCATTTCGAAGCGGTACAGCTGTTCAAGAAAGACACGCAGGCCCTTTTTGCCATCCACGAAACGGACTGGCACCTCGTAAAGGAGATGGCCAGGTACTCGGGTGGAGCCTTCGATGTGGAATCCTGTGCACCTGATTTCTTCCTCCAGGAAGGAAACCTCGACGTGAAAGGACTCGAACTCCACGTGATCCACACCCCCGGACATTCACCCGGATCGGTCTCCGTCTACTGGCCCGGGAAGCGAGCCCTTTTTACGGGGGACGTGCTGTTCAAAGACGGCCTGGGACGGACGGATCTGCCGGGAGGCAGCGGCGAAACGCTGAAAGCGAGCATCAGGAGGCTTGCCGGGCTGGATTCCGAGTGGATACTGCCGGGGCATGGGGACTTTATTTCCGGTGCGAAGGGAGTTCGCAGCAATTTCGAGAGAGTCGAACAGTTCTGGTTCCGATACATTTGAGAGATCGACTACAGCCGGGGCTCGGGGGATCTCCAATTCCTGCGGATGGAGTGAAAACGCCACGGCAACGGCTTTTTCAGAAACATCGATCAATACCGTCGACAAACCCGTCCACCCCCGCCAGGCAGACGGTTCCCGCCACAAAGGCAACCACAAGGAATCCTCGAACCGGTTTTCAACGGGACCTCGTTTCCGAGAACGTCATTGCCCGTCCGCGGGCGGTGATTATATTGCGGACATGAACAAGGGAGTTCGGTTCCACCCCCACTGGGAACACCCCGGAGAAAAAGTATGCGGCCAGTCCATGTGGTTTCGGGAGGAGTCAGCAAGTTTGCCAAGGCACGGTCCGACAAGACTTTCCAGGCCCTGGTCAAGGAGGCATACGATTATGCCGTTGAAAGCATCGGACTGGATTCGAGGAAGTTCAACGAACTGGCGGACGGTTCCGTGGCGAGCTATTTCAGCGATCACTTCACCAGGCAACTGAAGGCGGCCACCATGGTGCAGGACTATTTGGGACTCTGCCCCAAGCCGAGCCACAGGGTCGAGGGAGGTGGAGCCACCGGCGGGATCTGCCTCCAGGAAGCCTGGAAGACCATCGCCAGCGGTTTCATGGATGTCTGCGTCGCCTTCGGATTTGAAACCATGAGCCGGGTCGATACATGGAAAGGCAACGAATTCATTGCACTGGCTTCCGATGCCAGCTTCGACTATCCCGTGGGAGGTTTCTACACGGGCTACTACGCCATGATGGTGACGCGGCACATGAAGGTCTTCGGCACAACGGTGGAACAGATGGCCCACGTGTCGGTGAAGAACCACAGGAACGCTCTGCACAACCCCTACGCCCAAAAACGCAGGCGCTATACGATTGCCGACGTGCGAAAATCCCCCATGGTTGCGTGGCCCGTCACCATGCTCGACACGTGCGTCATGAGCGACGGCGCGGCGGCGTGCATTCTCGTGTCCGAGGACGGCCTGAGCCGCCTTGAGGCATCCGGAGCCCGCATACCCCGGCCCCTGGTGAAGATTACAGGGATCGGTCGCGGCACCGATGCCATGCGCATGGCCGACAGGCCCCACGTGGACTTCGATGCCTTCATGCGCGACTATGCCACGGAACAGGAAAAGAACTCGGAAGACACTCGATCCTATTACAGGGACCTGTGGGGGAGGGGAGTCCGCTACCCTGGCGTGCACAGCTTCCGCGCCGGGCGGGTGGCTTCGAACATGGCATTCAAACAGGCGGGCATCTTCGACCCCCTGAACGAACTGGACTTCATAGAACTCCATGACGCCTATTCTTCCTCCGAGATCCAGACCTATGAAGACATGGGCCTTTGCCGGTACGGGGAAGGAGGCCCTCTGGCTTCAAGCGGCAGGACGTTCATGCCCGGCATCGACTACGGCCTGGACCTGCCCTTCGCACCCGTGTGTCCCGTCAACCCGTCCGGCGGCCTGATCGCCTGCGGCCACCCGGTGGGTGCCACCGGCCTCATGCAGGCGGTCTTTGCCGTCTGGCAGCTGCAGCAGGGCATTGAAAGGCACTTCGCAGACGCGGCCCTTCAGATCAGAAACCCCGTCAAGGGGGCCATCCACAGCCACGCAGGAACGGGCACCTATATCACGGTAACCGTTCTCGAAGTAGAGTCATAAATTGGTTGAGCCGGGAATACACGCCGGTTGAATGGACAAACCCGAACCAGGAGGATAACGCCCGACCACGCACACAAAACTAAGGATCGATGGCATCACGACATCATTTTCGCAACAACCTCAATCGGCACCACGAGCTCACCAGGCAACACAACAACATTTCGCAACACAACGTCATTCGGCACCACAACGTCATTCCCACGATAAGCACAACGTCGTTCCCTGGAAGGCGGGAATCCAGTCTGAGCGCATCTTGACTCCCTATTTCCCGGCGAATCCTTTTTGTGATGCTGCCATACCCGCTCAGGATTCGATGTCACACCGACTTACAGCGTACCGTTTGGTCTACCTGCCATGCACGGTTAACCTTCCTGGATTCCCGCCTTTCGAGGGAATGACGTTGTGGTGCGGGATGAGGTGTGATGCCGAATGACATTGTTGTGGGAAAGACGTTGCGGTGGGTGCATTCCACCTTTGTGCGGCAACAGTCCGGGTACACGTTTACGAGAGAATACCGGAGCTGATTGGATCGTTTATGAGAAGAACCTTCTCTCTTTCACGGTGAGAACCGGAGCGCGGCCATGGCGGGAACGCTCCGGGCCTCATATGGAAAACTGCATTCCGCACGTGAACGGCGGAGCACAGCTCAATCACGAGGAGATCGCATATGAGCAGGTTGCCGGGAAAGCGCGCAGAGACTTCAGGCGGTTACGTGGTGCACGACATCCCTTTTCCGAAGAACCTCACCACGGAAAGCCTCCATCAACTCAAAGCCATGACCCCGCTGCGGATCGAACAGGAATACTCGATCCGCTACTCGCACAGCTACGGCCAGGACAGCCCGTTTTTCGCCGGACTTTCAAACGGGGTTCTGCTGGGATGCAGGGAACCGGAAACCGGCTACGTCTATGCCACACCCCGCGGGCACGGAATGTATTCGGGGAAAGAAACACAGTGGGTGCGCCTGCCCGGCGAAGGAACCGTCCACGCCTTTACTGTCTGCCGGTACGGGAGCGAAGAATTCCTGCCCGAAACTCCCTTCGTACTCGTCCTGGTGGAATTCGATGATGCGGACACACTTTTCCTCGGGCGTCTTTTGGGGGTCGATCCGGATGCCGCGGGCCTCGACTGGATCGGTATGAAGGTCAGGGCGAAATACCTTCGCAACAGCAAGCTTAAACCGACCGACGTCTACTTCGTGCCTCTCGATGAGGCACACGAACAGGTTGAGACCCGGCCATAACCGGTTCCCGGCCGCTTCGCCGACGCTCCTCGGCTCCATGAAGACCCTGCGATGATTATCATTGGAAAAGACGGGTACACGGACCGGAGAAAACGCGGGACAGGATTCTACGACATGACAAGAAAGAACGTCGGAACACTCACGCCCGACCTTCCGATCAACCGCTTCCAGCCTGAAAAGAGGACGGGGCTTATCGTCGTGCTTACGGGCCACGGTAAAGGCAAGACTTCGTCGGCCCTCGGGATGATCGTCCGCGCCTGCGGCCATGGCCTCAGGATACTGATGATCCAGTTCATGAAAGGCGATTTCTACACCGGGGAATGGGACGGCATCAACAAAATCGACTGCGATGTGGAACTGATCCACACGGGCATGGGATTCTGCGGAATTCAGGGGAACCCCTTTCCCCGCTCCACTCACCGCGAAGCCGCACAGAAGGCCGTTGAACTGGCACGGGAGAGAATTTCCTCCGGCGGCTACGACTTGATCGTCCTCGACGAAATCAACAACGCGCTGAAACTCCACCTGGTCGACCTCGACCAGGTCCTCGAACTGATCCGCCTCAAACCTCCCCTCATGCACCTCGTCCTCACCGGCCGCGACGCCCACCCCGAGGTCATCGACCTGGCGGACACCGTCAGCCAGGTAAACGAAATCAAGCACGCGTATCGCAAAGGCATCGAACCGCAGCCGGGCATCGATTTCTGAACTCATTGTATGAGGCTGAGCGCGTGGTCGAGGTCTTCCTTCAAATCCTCGTAGTCCTCACAGCCCACGGACAGCCTCACCAGTTCATCGAGAATGCCCGCCTTTTCCCGCCCCTCCCTCGGTATGGCGGCATGGGTCATGGACGCGGGATGTTCGATGAGGGATTCGATGCCTCCCAGCGAAACGGCGAGAGTGATGAGCCGCACGCTGTTCATGACGGTGATGCCGCCTTTCAGTCCGTTTCTCACTCCGAAGCAGATCATCGACCCGAATCCGTCCATCTGTTTCTTGGCGATTTCATGCTGCGGGTGGTCGGGCAGGCCGGGATAGCGCACCCAGGTGACCTTTGGGTGCAGGCTGAGAAAGCGGGCCAGCTTAAGGGCGTTTTTCTGAGCCTTTTCGAGCCGCAGCGGCATGGTGCGAAGGCCTCGGAGGATGAGCCATGCCTGGTGGGGGTCCATGGTCCCTCCGAAGATGGAAAGCGTTCTTTTGAACTCCCTGTGCAGCTCCTCTGTCCGCGCGACGATCATCCCTCCCAGCACGTCGCTGTGCCCATTGATGAACTTGGTCATGCTGTGCACCACCACGTCGGCACCCAGGTCGACAGGCCTCTGCAGGTACGGGCTCGCGAAGGTATTGTCCACCACGAGAAGCGCGCCGTGCCTGTGCGCGATTTCGGCTGCCGCACGAATGTCGGTGAGGATCATGGTGGGGTTCGTGGGGGTTTCCAGGAAAACCAGGCGGGTTTCGGGGCGCAGCGCGTGTTCGAGGCTGACCAGGTTGGATGTATCCACGAAGGTCGTTTCCACGCCGAACCGGGGAAGTTCCAGTTCCAGCGCCACACGGGTCGCCCCGTAAAGAGAATCGGTGGCCGCGACGTGGGTGCTGCGGGCAAGCAGCGCTATGAGAACCGCGGTTACCGCCGCCATGCCTGTAGCCGTGGCTATGCCTCCGAAACCGTTCTCGAGGGAAGCGACGGCATCTTCGAGGGCATTCACCGTGGGGTTGTTCAAACGGGAATAGATATATCCGGGTTTCTCTCCCGAGAAGCGCGCCGCTCCGTCTTCCGCGTCAGGGAATGCAAAGGTGGAAGTCTGGAATATCGGCACGGACAACTCGCCGTACGAGGAGTTGTCCGGCTTGCCGGCGTGAATCGCCTGGGTATGTTTTCGAGTCGGCCGATTCGAGTCGTCTCTTTCCATGTGCTGGCTCCTGTGTGGGCAAGAATTCGAGAGCACTCCCCCGGGCCGACCATGGGCCGCATGCGCGCCCTCCCCGTCGGCCGTCGCCGTGGCGGCCACCGGCAGCCGGGTGGGAGACTGCCCGTTTCCCCTGTTCTACCAGGTCTGCATTCACCTGCATAAAAATATACATCATTTCACCCTCGGACCGGAAATCAATATGACTGACCGGTGAGGGATAGTTGTCTGTTGTTGGCTTGACAAACAAGTGGGGAGCAAATAAACATACGCAAGGAAAGAGACACGAAATCCGCCGAAATTTTTGAGATATCCAACCTCGAGTGATCGGACGATACACCGGTGTCGAAACGAATCGCATTGCGCAACCTGGCTTTTTTCCCGCTTGCCGCGAGTGTCATTCTCGCGGCGGGCGGATGCATGCCTGTGAAGCCGGTCCGAACGGCGGCGGTGGCTCTCACCGTTCAGGACGTGGCGGCGGCCGCATCCAGGCAGTCGAACCTCCTCGTGGTAAAAGAAGGAACCCCCGCCTATATCATGCTCGTCGACGGCCTCATCGAAGCCTACCCGAACAACAAGGATCTGCTCATCGCGGGATGCCAGGCCTATTCATCCTACGCATCCTCGTTCATCCCCGACGACGAACCCGGCAAAGCCGAACCCCTTTATCGCCAGGCCAAGGAATACGGATTCCGGGCACTCTCCTCCAGGGCGGATTTTTCCGCGGCTGCATCCGGAAACCTGGACGACTTCAAGACTTTTCTCAGCCGATACCGCAGGAAGGATGTGCCTGAACTCTTCTGGACCGCGAGCGCATGGGCGAGCTGGGTGGCGTGCAAGCCGGGAGACGTAAACGCCATGGGCGATCTGCCCGCCCTTGAAGCCCTCATGCGCCGGATTCTCGAACTCGACGACTCCTTCTACCACGGAAGCCCCCACCTGCTGATGGCCGTGTTTCTCGCCGCCAAGCCGGCCGTCATGGGGGGAGATCCGGCCAGGGCAAAACAGCATTTCGAACGCGCCTTCTCCCTCGGAGGAGGCAGACTTCTCATATCGAGGGTTTACTATGCGCAGTATTATCTTCGAGCCGTCGGGGATCGCGACCTTTTCAGAGCCACCCTCGAGGAAGTCCTGAACACTCCGGCGGACCAGGTGCCGGAACTCACCCTGGCCAACACCATCGCCAGGGAAAAGGCCCGGCGGCTTCTCGACAACATGGAGGTCTATTTTGAGAACACACCCTAGCTTTCCCCACCCGCGGCCCTGTTCAACCTCGATCTATTTCGTTTTCGTCGCCATCTTCGCCCTGGTCTCGGCGATGGCGACGGCGGTGCACGCCGCTCCTCCAGAACACGAAATCAAGCTGGCCACCCTGGCCCCCGAGAACAGTTCTCTCATGCAGATCTTCAACGAGATGAACGCCGATCTGCTCAAGGAAACGGGAGGCAGGGTAGGGTTCAAGATGTTTGCCGGGTTTGTACTCGGGGACGAAGAAGACGTCCTGAGGAAGCTTCGAGTGGGGATGATCCACGCTGCGGCGTTCAGCGTGCCCGCCCTCACGGACATCAATCCGGACACCCGGGCTTTGCTCATCCCGTTCCTTTTCGACAACACCCGGGAAGTGGACTACGTCATGGGCAAAATGGACGCCGAACTGAGAAAGGGTTTTGCCGACCGCGGCCTTGAAGTGCTCGGCTGGCCCGAACTGGGCTTCATCTACTTTCTGTCCACGAGTCCGGTCGCCTCCATCGACGACCTCAAGGGCAGGCGCGTGTGGGCCAAGGCCAACGCTCCCCTCTCCCAGGCCCTCATCGACCGGGCGGGAGTGTCGACGGTGGCCATCAACGCCCCCGACGTCCTCATGGCTCTCCAGACCAACCTGCTCGACGTCGTCTACAATTCCCCCTACTACGCGCTGGTCACCCAGTGGAACACCCAGGTGAAGTACATGACGGACCTGCCTCTCGCCTACATCGGGGGAGCCCTCGTCATGGACGCGAAAGCCTTCAGGAAGATCCCCGCCCCGCTCCAGGAAATCATGAAAACCGTGTGCGACAGGCACCTGAAAAGACTCGTGGAAAAAACACGCAGGGACAACGCCGAAGCCCTCGGACTGATTCTCAAACGTGGAGTCCAGAAAGTCACGCCGGACGCCGCCCAGATCTCCGGATTCAAGGATTTGAGCGACAAGGCCATGTCGGACCTCGGCCCCAAGTTCCTGCCGCCCGAACCCGTGAAGAAGGTCAAGGACCTCCTGGCGGAATTCCGCGATAAGAAGGGGCAGTAGGGAGGGGAATCTACCTGACCAGCCTGGGAGGAATCCAGGCCCCGTACTTCGGGCCGGCGGGGTTGCCGTCGACCAGGGGGAAGTCATTGATGAAATGTGCCTGGATGTACTTGCATTTCCCGGTCTTGTTGACCGATTCGATACGGAGCGGAACGAATCCCACCACGGGCACATAAGCGTGGGTGTCGATATACTCGACCACCGCCATCAGGACGTCCCGGCCTGGAGTGACATGGTCATAAAGTGACGCTTCCGTTCCCGGCTGGATCCAGATCTGGTCGCCGACCGCCACAGGCGTCGGGTTGCCGTTGGCGATGAGATCCCTGATGGTGGGGACATTGTTCGCGTCGACCTGGAACGACGTCCACTGGCCAGCCGCCTCTTCCTCACAGTGTTTCGGATCGTATACGGAACAAATCCTGAAAGAAACCCCGGGGATTCCCCAGTACTGGTCCGCCTGGGCCTTGCTGACGGCCACCGGGAAAAGCATCCCCGCTTCCACGGAACCTGGAGAAACAAGCACCGCCGTCGCCTCGGCACTCACATCCAACGAACCTTTCCCCAGGAAAGCACCGAAAAAGGTGGATACGGGGCCTCCGTTACTGCCTGCGGATCGGCTGATCCTCACCTTCAGCGCCGGCACATCCTCGCTTCCGGGTGTGATGCCCTGACCCTGCAGACCCGCCTCACTCTGAGAAAGATTCCAGTACCCTGTCTCGATATCCGCATCGGACAGAGTCACACCGCCGGCCTTGTTGAGTTGTACTCCCGCCAGGGCAGCAGCTTCAGCCGACGACCAGTCGGGAATTTTCGACGTATGACCTTCGGGGAAAAAACCTGCCGTTCCAGCCAGCGCCGCCGCATCTGCTGCGTTCTGCAGCTCGTTTCTCACAAGCATGAGATTGCCCGTATCTATGGCAAGCCCGGCAAAACCCAGCATCATGGTAAGCATAAGCGCCAGGACGATAACTACCGCACCGGATTCGTTACTTCCGGGAGATATAAGCCTCTTCAAGCCCATTGGTCCGTGCGCCATATGTATGGCTCCCTGATTGGAATCCCATTTTGTCGTATAAAAACGATGCTTATAGAAGGAAGGCCTTATCCCGCAGAGTATACATACAATGGATCCACATTCCGTATCAAGGGATTTCATCGACCATAATCATGATTTGTATCGGAGTTATTCGGCCTATTCTTGCATTTTGCTTCGTCCGGCAAATGAGTACATCCGGTGCCTTTCACGCAATTGTTGTAGGAAGGACGTCGTTGCAGGAGGGACATTGTCGCGGGAGGGACATTGTTGCGGGCGCATTCCACCTTTGTGCGACAACTGTGCGGGTACGCGTTTTACGGAAGAACCTCCATCTTCAGGACCGCGGTACGGCGGTCGTCTCCACACAATTGACAACCAGTTCGACACCCGGCATTGAAATTTCGTTGCGTAAAAGATGCATGTTCTGGTAGATATTGAGTATTTTGGTGACAAGGCTGTAACGACTTCATCACCTTTTCTCGGGATTTCCGGCCTGGCGTGAAGGAACCTTTGCCTGGTCGAGTGCGAACTTGCATTTGCGCCTGTATCCAGGCTATTCCCGGCGCCCGGGCTTTCCTGTCAACTGGAGCCTTCTCCGGCCTTTGACGATCCGGCAATACGTATGTCTTCGTGCCCTTTCCTAAGCGTATTGATGTCGAGAGTCCTCGACTCCGGTGGCTTTGCAAACCGCCCGGGGGAGGACGATCGCCCCGACGCAACGGCTTGGGCCGTGGCCGCCCTGCGTGCATCGGGGTCGAACCCGGTCCTTGTCGGTCCTGCGTGCACGCGCCTTGCCGGGAACCAGCAGCCCGATGGACGTGTCTGCGTTTCTCCGCAGAATCCCGAAGCCTGGTGGCCCACGCCTCTTGCCGTCATGGCATGGCAGGGAATTCCCCGATTCGACGATTCCCGGTCACGGGCGCTGGATTTTCTTCTGAATTCAAGCGGGCGGCACTGGGCACGAGGGCGGGACAACGTCGTGGGCCACGATCCATCACTCAAGGGCTGGTCGTACATCGAAGGAACCCATTCGTGGGTCGTGCCCACGTCTCTCACCCTGCTTGCCCTCAAGGCATCGGGGCTGGGCGGTCACGAACGGGCCGTCCAAGCCGTAGCCATGCTGCTCGACCGCCGGCTTCCTTCAGGAGGCTGGAATTACGGCAACACGAAGATTTTCGGCCGGGACCTGTACGCCATGCCGGACACCACCGGAATGGCCCTCGATGCGCTCTCCGGCCTGGTATCGAGAGAAGACGTGGAGTCTGGCCTCGCCTGCATGAAATCCCGGGTGCGGGATGTGCGCACGCCTCTCTCCCTGTCCTGGGGACTGCTCGGGCTTGGAGCCTGGGGCGAGCGGCCGGCCGACGCCCGCGCCATGCTGAGTGAAAGCTGGGAACAAAGGCGCTTTTTCGGTGAATACGATACGGCAACGGTCGGCCTGATGACCGCCGCATGGTTTGCCGATGGCGGGATGGACGGCATACTGTCCGGAAGGGCCGCCGGCTGAAAACCGCCCGATAATCCGCGATGTGAAGATGTCCATGAAAAGACGGCTGACCCGAAGAGAATTCCTCCTTGCCACGGCGACGGCTGGTACGGCCCTGGGCGCTGGAATCCTGACATGGAACCGGTGGCGGAGACCCCAGCTCGAGGCGGACACATTCGTCGCCGCCGTTTCGAACTACGACGCCGACCTGGCATCCGTCATGCTTTCCGGCCTGCGTGAACTGGGCGTTTCCCGCGAGGAAATCGCCGGCAAACGCATCCTGCTCAAACCCAACCTGGTGGAACCCCACGCCGGCAGGGGACACATCAACACCCACCCGCTGGTCGTCCGGGGCGCGGTGGAGGCTTTCCTTCACATGGGAGCTTCCAGCGTCATCGCAGCCGAAGGCGCGGGCCACTACACCGACACCCTGCTCGTGCTCGAACAGTCCGGCCTGAGAGATGTGCTCCTCGAAGACCGCATCCCCTTCGTCGACCTCAACCAGCAGCAGGGTTATTCGGTGGTCAACGCCGGCCGCTACAGCCGCCTCGGGACACTCACCTTCCCCGTATGCCTGCGCCAGGTGGACTGGATCGTGTCCCTGGCGAAGATGAAAACCCACCACTGGGCGGGAGTGACCCTCTCCATGAAAAACCTTTTCGGAGTCATGCCCGGCATCTACTACGGGTGGCCGAAGAACGTGCTGCACCACGCGGGAATCGAGAAGAGCATCCTCGATATCAACGCCACGCTTCGACCTCATTTTGCCATCGTGGACGGGATCGTGGGGATGGAAGGCGACGGTCCCATCATGGGGGACCCCGTTCCGTCGGGAGTCCTCGTCATGGGGCGCAACCTCCCGGCTGTCGACGCCACCAGCGCCCGGCTCATGGGCGTCAATCCGCACCGGATCAAGTATCTGCACACCGCCGCCGACTGGCTCGGCCCCATCGACAGGAACCGAATCCACCAGCGCGGAGAAAACATCGACACATTGCGCACAAATTATGCCCTGCTGGACTTTGTCCCGGCGCAGCGGGGGATTGGGGAGGGATGAGGTGGGACTGCCGATCGATGGTCATTTCTTTCGATTCGGCCTGGTATTTTTCAGAAACCATGGAGTACAAATGAGACCTCGCCCTTACACCATGATTCGCGAGTCCGTTTCCATCGAAGGCCTTAGGGAAGCCACACTCCAGATTTCTGTATTGATCGTGAAGATCTTGATTCTCATTGGCTTCTCTCTAGTATTTATTGCGGTGTTTCAGCATATTAGAGCTCAAATCCCTCTTTTCACCGACCGTCTGTACATCGACTACCCCATCTATCTCGACAGCCTTTTGTTTGGTTCAGTACCCTCACAATGGCTGCAAAATAATATACGCTCAGATACATTAGCAGTACTCTGCAGATTTATATATTATTCATATGGATTTGTATTACTATTAGGATTAACAATAGTATATTTTCTCAATCTTAATTACAAGAAATATCTAGTTGCATTATCATTAACAATAATGATAGGACTGGCAATTAACTACATTATCCCAACAACACCACCATGGATGTCACTTACAGGAGTAATTCGATACAAAGGAGAATATATTACACAACTAGATAAGAACCTTCATGCAGCAATGCCATCATTACATCAATCTGTAATTGCTATTTTTAGTTTTGCAGTTTTTAGGAGAACATTTATCAGCTATTTATTGATATTATCATATAATTTATCAATGTCATTTTCTCTTGTATATCTAGGTGAACACTATGTCGTTGATGTCTTACTTGGATTCATGATTGCCTGGCTAATTTGGTATGGTTGCACTTGCCAATCCTATCTGGCACTACACACCAGAAGGCTACGGAAAGTTATAAGAAACTGTTCATTGCATGTTTTCTGATAGAAGGATGTAAACATAGGGAAGGCATCTAACCTTTTAAGTCTTGAGTCTATGCCGTCATGACCTGAATCGACGACTCATCGAACATCAACCTGTAACTAAGCCCGTGAATGCGATGCCGGGCGACATCCCCACAGAAAACCCGCGCAGGCAACCTGTTCAATCGTTACGACACACGCTCGATAAGCAGGCCGTGCAGTAACCCGTTCCGGCATATCGCACCGCTTCTTTTCCCGGGTGTTCGTCATGCGGCGGCCGCTGCCTTTCAATCCGCCCTCCCGCCTCCATCACCCGGAGCAACAGGGATCACTTTCTCTTCGATGAAATCCGCGTTTTCCTGCCTGAGTCCCTTGAACTCGGGAGGGGGGCTGAGGGAAGCGGGGCGTTGAGCTTTCGGGGCGCGCCGGACCGCCGGCTTCTGGGGGACCGTGAGAACCGGTTCAGGAGGAGACAGCACAGGGCTCTCGACCATCACGGGGCTTATAGTAATACCGGATCCGGACGGCGGGGATGCAACGGTTCCTCCCTTGGCTTCGACGGCCGCCCTGGCCTGCTTCAGATTCTCGGCCGCCTGGGCGTAGTAGCCCGACCTGCGGCTGACGGCGATCTCGAAGGCCCTTACGGCCCGATCATACTCCCCGAGCTGCATCAGGGCGGCACCCAGGTTGTTGTAGGCCCGGGCCTCGTCGCCCGACCTCCGGAACGCCTCGAGGGCCTCCACGTATCTGCCCAGCCGGCAGAGAGTCAGGCCCAGGTTGTTGCTGATCCGCTCGTCCGACGGGCTTCTTACCAGTGCGTCCTGGAAGGCGGCAGCGGCGGCTTCGTCGTTACCCATGAGGGAGTACGAAATCCCCAGGTTGTTGTAAAGCGTTCCGTCTTCGGGCCGGATGATGATGGCGGCCTGGTGCTCGGGCACCGCGAGCTCCGGCTTTCCCCTGTAGTTGTAGACCACGCCCAGGTAGCTGCGGGCCAGCCACAGCCTGTCGTTCAGCTGCAGCGCCTGCCGGAAGGCCCGTTCCGCCTCGTCGTACCGCTTTTTCTTGAACAGGGCCTGCCCCATGCCCTCGTAGGCCGGAGCATATTTCGGATCCTTTTTCGCCGCCTCCTCGAAATCTTTCAAGGCGTCGTCAACCATGCCCCGGGCCAGGAACACCCTGCCCCGTTTGCATCGCACCTGCACATTGGCCGGTTGACTGCGCAGCACCCGGTCGTACTGCAGGAAAGCCTTCACCGGGTCGCCGCTCAGCAGAAGATTGTCTCCAAGCCTCTCATAATCGGCATCGGTGAGGTCCGGGAGCCTGCCTCCCCGGGTGATTTCGTCGGGAATCGCGGCGGCGCGCTGCTTCTCCGCCAGGGCGGCGTAGTCCTTCGATTTGATGCCGCCGTCCCGGGACGCGCATCCATGGCCGAGCACGATAAGGACCAGTACCACCGGGACGACGATACACCACAGGCTGTTCCGAATGCCCGAACCCGATGCTTCGAAACGCCACCTCCAGGAAGAACGGTTCACTGCCGGGATCATGAATGCACTTTCCTCGATCAACAGGCTTATCGGCTATTTCAGCACGAACATGCGCAGAACCTTGACGAGCGCCGGTCCCACGATGACGACAAAAAGAGCCGGGAAGATGAACAGGATCAGGGGAAGCACCAGCTTCACCGTCAGCTTGGCGGCCTTCTCCTCCGCCCTCTGAAACCGCTTGGTCCGGAAGGCGTCGGATTGAACTCGAAGAGCCTGGGCTATGCTGGTGCCGAACCGCTCCGTCTGGATGAGCAGGGCCACGAGGGTGCTTACGTCCTCGAGATCCGTTCTCAGGGCCAGGTTTTTCAAGGCGTCGCGCCTCAACTTGCCCGCGCGCATCTCGAGATTGACGAGCTTGAGTTCTTCGCTCAGCACCGGGTTGGTCAGGCGGAATTCCTCGGCCACCCGGAAGATGGCGGCATCCAGGCCCATACCCGCCTCGACGCACACCACCATGAGGTCCAGGGCGTCCGCTAGACCCTTTCTCACCGCCTCCTGCCGCCGAGATATCCTCAGGCGAAGCCATATGCTGGGGAGGTAAAACCCGAGCAGGGCGCTCACCAGGGCGAACAAGGTGGTCACGAGCTTCCCCAGTATAGGGAAGAACCAAACTTTGACGGCCAGGAATGCAGCTGCAAAAACCAGGGCCAGGAAGCATTTTGCACCCATCAGGATGGCCAGGGCATTGTGCCTGCGGATTCCGGCGCGCAGAAAACGCAGCTGGTACTCCCGGATCTCCTCTGGCTTCTCGGGCTTGACTTTCGCCCCCACCCTCTCCCAGAAGTTGATCACCCGGTCCCGAAGCCCCTCCGAGCCATCGTCGACACGGGGAGAACTGCCGGAAGGAACTTCCCTTTCCCCACGCGTGATCTTTTCGTGGATTCTCCTTCGCCTGACCTGTTCCCTGCGATACAGCATGAACGCAACGGACAGGAGCAGTACGGAGAAAAAGACACCACCGGACACCAGCAGGGGTATGTTGTCGGCGTGAAACATCGTATCCTTCTCTTCAGGATGCTGCTGCCTGGACGACAGAAGGGCTCCCGGCTGCCGGTCGAAAAACCCTCACCGAAAGTCACATCCCCGAAAAGCGGCGATCCCGCTGTCGGCGGCTGCATCCATGGAAGGGCGGAAGACCTTCACATGGGCCTTTCCACCCCGCTAGACATCGATCCGGATCATGCTCCTGATGGTCAGGATGCCGAGACAGATCATCACGGCTGCACCGCCCAGGAGCATGTGCCCGATGGGATCGTTGACGAGTGTGGTGATGTACTCCCGGTTCAAGATGAAAAGGGCCGCGGCCGTAACAAAAGGAACCGCGATCAGGATGATCGCGCCGGTCCTGGCTTCCGCCGAAAGAACCCGTACCTTGCCGAAGAACTTGAACCTCTCGCGGATAAGCTCGCTGGTCCCTTCGATGAGTTCGGCCAGGTTTCCACCCGTCTCCCTTTGCACGATGGTGGCCACCACGAAGTAGCCAAGGTCCGGGCAGTCCACTCGTGCTGCAAGGTTTTTCAGCGCATCGCTCACACTGACGCCGAAATTGATTTCGTCGAGAGTCCTGTCGAATTCCACGGCGATCGGGTCGCTCATCTCGTCACAGACCATCTTGAGACCGCTCGAGAAGGCGTGCCCTGCCTTGAGTGTCCTTGCCACGAGTTCCAGGGCCTCGGGCAGCTGTTCCTGGAATTTCTGCATCCTCTTTTTCTTCTTCGAATGGAGAAGCAGGAAAGGCACCGACCCGAAGAGAACCGCGAAAGCCGTCGGCAGGATCCTGCCTCCACTCGAGGTGGTACCGACGAACCAGCCCACACTCGCCACGACAAGGGAGAGGAGAATAAAGAAGCCGGCGGGCCGCTGCACATCGGCCTGGCGGATAAGCCGATCGAGCCTTTTCACGGGGGAGACCCCCTCCAGCAGCCGGTTCAGCCAGGGCACGTCGCTGAGCACTTTCCTGCGCACGATGTCCGCCGGCTGAACATCTTCGTCAGCAGAGTGGAATTCCTTCAGCCGTTTGCGGACCCTTGCCTCACCGGGGTTCCGGAGCCTGCGCAGGGAAAGGAAGACCGTTTCCACCAGCACCAGGCAGACGACGAACGTTGCCACCGAGATCATGATTTCCATGCCGGCCTCACAATCCGCCGATATCAGACTTCAAAGGATCGGCCGGGGTCGAACAGATTCTTGGGCAAAAAGATGCCCATGGCCGTCAGCCTGTCGCTGAAACTCGGCCGGACTCCGCACGGCCGGAACCGTCCCAGGACCTTGCCGTCCTTGCCTACACCCGTCTGTTCGAAGCGGAATATCTCCTGCAGCGTCACCATGTTGCCTTCCATGCCCGTGATCTCCTGGATGCTGGTCACCTTGCGGCTGCCGTCGGCCAGGCGTGCCGTCTGGATGATCAGGTCGAGTGCCGACGCGATATAGCGTCTCAAAAATTCCGCGGGGATATCGAACCCGGCCATGGCCACCATGGTTTCGAGCCTCATGATGGCGTCGCGGGGCGAATTGGCGTGGATGGTGGTGAGCGACCCGTCGTGGCCGGTGTTCATGGCCTGGAGCATGTCGAAGGCTTCCTGGCCGCGCACCTCGCCCAGGATGATGCGGTCGGGACGCATGCGCAGGCAGTTCTTCACCAGCTCGCGCTGAGTCACCTCTCCCTTGCCTTCGAGGTTGGGAGGGCGCGTTTCCAGGGAAACCAGGTGGATCTGTTTGATCTGCAGTTCCGCGGCGTCTTCGATCGTGATGATCCGTTCCGCCTCGGGGATGAACCGCGATAGCACGTTCAGAAGCGTCGTCTTGCCGCTCCCGGTGCCTCCCGAGATGATAATGTTGAGTCGAGCTCTTACGGCGGCCTTGAGCACCTCGCCGATCTCTGGCACCAGGGCCTTGAGGACGATGAGGTCCTCGAGTTCGAGGGGGTCTTTCGAAAAGCGCCGTATGGACATGGCCGAGCCATGCAGGGCCAGGGGAGGAATGATGGCGTTCACACGCGAACCGTCCGGGAGCCGGGCGTCCACCATGGGGGAGGATTCGTCCACCCGGCGGCCCACGGCGGAAACGATGCGGTCGATGATCTTTCTCAGGTGAGTGTCGTCCTTGAAACGGGCTTCCGTGAGTTCGAGCTTCCCGTAGCGCTCGACGTAGATCTGCCGGTATCCGTTGACGAGGATATCCGAAACCGTCGGGTCCTGGAGAAAGGGTTCGAGGGGGCCGAGGCCGAAAACCTCGTCCTGGATCTCCTGGAACAGCCTCTCACGCTCGGTCATGTTGAGTGGTATGCGCCTTTCGTCTTCGTGCAGTATCTTTTCCACCAGGCGGCGAATCTGGGGTTTGAGTACGCTCGAGTCCACGGTATCCAGGAGGGACAGGTCGATGAGATCGATGAGCCGGTCGTGGATCCTCGTTTTCAACTCATAGTATTCATTGGGAATGTACGTTCTTTCCCCATGTTTTTTGGGCGCCACGAGAGCAGCCTTTTTCGACGGCTCCTCTTCGGATCCGTTCTGGCCCTGCTGCGCCTGCCGATTCATACGATTCAGAAAATTCAACACCGTTCAAACACTCCTTCCATCCTCCGTCCTTCCCGCTCCATCTCCCTGGCTGCGACGAGCAGCCTTATTTCCTTCCCAGCAGTTTCCAGAGAAAGTGCGGTGAACTCTCCTCCTTCTCCTGCTGCGCTTCGAACAAAACAGACGCGAGACGTCGGATTTCCCTGGTCACAGGGGCTTTCTTCGAAATCTCCGCCAGGGTCTTCCCCTGGTTGATGGCGGAAAGTGTGGTGCGGTAGTCGTTGGGGATCTTCCAGAATACCTTCTTGTTGATGCTCCGCTCGGCATCCGCAAGGGAGATTTCCGACTTGCTCATGAAACGGCTCACCACCACCTTCACCTGGTTCTCGGGCGGATAGCCGAGTTCGAAGAAGACCTTGAGCAGCCTGTTTACGTTGGCGAGCGAAGGCAGGCTCAAGATACATACCAGCACAACCACATCCGACATCTGCAGGATCTTTGCGGACACATCGTCCATCACGCTCCCCGGTTCCACCACGATGTAGTTGAACAGGGTCTTCATGAGATCCAGCAGCTTTTCCATGACCTCGGGCGTAGCGGCATACTGCTCGTCCAGGTTGCCGGGGGAGGAAAGCACGTGCATACCCGTCGTGTGCTTGTGCATCAGGCTCATGAGCAGGGTCGGGTCCAGCCGGGACAGGTTCCGGGCAATCTCCCCCCAGTGATGATTGGGGCTGATGTCAAGGAAGAGGGGTACCTCCACGTACACCCGGTTCATCTCGAACAGCGCCACCGACTTTTCCTTGTCCAGTTCCACGAGGCTGGCCGCAAGGTTCACTGCAAGGGTGGTGGTTCCCACTCCCCCTTTGGCTCCGAGCACGCTGATGATCTTCCCTCTTCGCCTCTGCCTCCGAACCAGCCTGGATTCAATACGCCGTTCCTTGTATCTTTCGATGGCATCGACTATTTCCTTTTCCTTGACGGGCTGGGAAAAGAATTCCCGTGCACCCATGCGCAGAGCCTGTACGAGCATCTCCGGGTCGGGCCTGGCGGAAGTCAGGAAGACTTCCTGGTCTTCACCCAGGGCCAGGTGAGCTTCGATCCTCCGAAACTCTCTCTCCAGGTCCTCTCCCACCTCGAGGACCAGGAGCTGCACGGCGCCATAGTCATCGGGATCCAAAACCTGGAAGCCGGCGGCGGATCCAATGACCCGCCTGAACGCCTCCCTCGTTTCCCAGTCCCGAACATCCAGCTGAACCTTTACGCCATCCGGCGACATCCTGCCTCCACCCGCAAGTAACGATCACAACGCGTCAGATCGTACGAAAACCCCGAACGACACCGTATGAAAGGTCGTTCAAATCGGAAACAGCTTATTGGTCAAGAAGTTCCTGCGTACACTACAACGTCGTTCCCGCGAAGGCGGGAACCCAGTCTAAGCGCAGATCGCGCCGCAAAGATCTCTTTACCCGGGATTTCCCTGCTCTATCCATCCTATGTTCCAGGCTCTTTCCATGATGTGTACAAAGAGCCGTTTCGCCATGCACGGTTACCCTTCCTGGATTCCCGCCTTCGCGGGAATGACGTTGTGGAGCTTAATGATGCTGTGGAGCTTAATGACGTTGTTGTATTGACCGACACTGCCGCAGAAACGATGTTGCCGCAAGACACACGTTGCCGCAGGAACGACGACGTTGCGCCAACGACGCTGTTGTGGGTGTATTCCACCTTTGTGCGACAACTGTCCGGGTACGCGTTTTATGTGAAGAACGTTTCTTCTCGCACCGACCCCGGATCCTGCATCACTCACGCCCGGGTCTTTGCGACTCGGCTCCCCGCAATCCTCCGACCGCCCCGGGACCGCCCCTGCCTGTCGACTCACACAGTGCCCCGTCCTACAGGCACTTGTCCACCAGTCCCGGGATGCTCCCCTTGGTGCCGTAGTAATTTCCGCCTCCCCTGCCTTCATTGATCGTGTCGCAGACCACCTTTGCGGTGATTTCGTTGGAAGGGGATGTTTTGACGCCGGTGACTATGGCCGTCGCGAAGCCGACGATCCGGATAAATCCGGTGGGATTGTCGGCGCACTGCATGTCGTAGACCACCACGGTAGCCCGCCATTCCCCGGTGGCCGGGTTTCTTTTCGCCTCGTAAAGCTGCCTCATCTCATCGAACGCCGATGCCACGTTCCCGCCGGTAAACACAAAAAAGGTCTGCCCGGCAAACGCTTCGGGGCTCGTATAGGTGTTCTGCGCCAGCTGCCTCAGAATGTCTCGAAGCTTGCTGGCGTTGGACGGTGAATCGATGAAGGTATTCCACCCCGCGCACCCTTCGAGGGTGCCCGTCGGATAGAACTTGATGGGCTGATCGCAAAATTCCGCCTTGTTAAACCACTGAATGGCGATGCCCACCGGCATGTCCAGGGTGCCCGGGTCCGCCGTCGATGCACCCGTGAGTGCGGCTGTCGCGCATGCGGCCACCGGCACCGTATCAATCCCGAGGATCTGCGCAAAAAACGTCCCCACGGGACCGTTGCTCCCGGCCTGCCGCCTTGCGGTGACTCTCACCGCGTCGGGCTGGTTGAGAGTCGCGCTGAATCCCGATTCCGGCCTCCAGATTCCTACCTGGATATCCGAAAAATCCACGTCGATGGCAATGCCGGCCGCCTGGTTGTTCAGGGCGACCTCCTGCGCAATATCAGCAAGGACCGCCGGATCGCACACGTAGGATTTCTGCTCCGTATGGGTCATCCCTTCGTACAGGACTCCGAGCTTCCTCGCGGCGGCAAGGGCCGAGGCGTCGGCTATGTTCTGGAGCTCGTTTCTGGCCACCATCATGTACCCGACATCCACGGCCAGTGCGGCAAAGCCGAGTACCGTGACGATCATGAAGGCAATCATGACGGCGACAGCACCCTTTTCCGATGACCCTGCACTGTCCGACCGCCGCTGCATTCCCGCCTCAATCCGTTCCATCGCCGGAACCTCCACCGGGCTTTATTCGCATTTCATCAGCGTTTCGCCCGTCAGGGTAAGCGTATTGCCCAGGCCCGCGCCGAAAAACCTGCTCATGTTGGGCACGAGGAGGAAAGTGTAGGTGTAGGATACGGTTACCCGCAGATTCTGCCCGAAGCTGTTTGTGTTCGGGCATTGTGATCCGCCGGATTCGTTGACCACGGAGACACTGAGCGGTGTGCCGCCCGTTCCGAAGGTGATGAGGTGGGAGCCGCAGTATCTCTGCACCTCTGAAGTGATCTGTGCCTGGGTATACCTGTTCGGTGTCTTGAGTACTATGCCGTACCGCGCCCCTTCCCTGCTGGCGTTGGTGATGATCTGCTGGTTGTACATGATCAGGCCGAATTCCACTATTCCGGCCAGCAGGAGAACGAGCAGGGGAAGGACGAGGGCGAATTCGACGACGGATGTCCCTTCCTGCCGCCTCATTATTGCTCTGTGCCTGTTCATCGTCGCACCCGCTGCCATCAAAGCGGCCGGGCTCTCACTGCCCCGACCCGCCCGACATGATCCCGCCGATATTCAGAATCGTCGTAGACCCCTTCGAGGGCTTTTCAAAGGTCTGCAGGTACCTGTGGTAGACCCTTTCCGCCGCCTCCCCGTCCAGGCCGTAGACGGGAGTGAGGTCGCGCGCCGCGTCGGGGTTGAGCACCTGGTTGTCACGAGCGGACCGGAAGGAATCGCCCATGGGTTGTTTGCGTTGGGAGAAACACCAGCCGTCCCACGCCGGCGCGTGGGAACTCAGGAACAGAACCAAAACCGGGACCAGCAGCAGCACCCTGCGTTTCATATCGAACTCCCTTCAGTACATCAAAGTGTCCAGGCCCGTTCGGGAAACCTCATGGAATACTGTGCCCGAATTCACCATCGAATCCGCCTCGCCTGACCGGAGGAGCCGATACGGGCATGGGCGGAGCCTGCTTCTTCTCGCGCGCCTGCAGCAGCCCCAGCAGGTAGAATTCCGCGTCGCTGGGGTCCCTGTAGCTGTCCGTGGGCAGCGTCTGCCTTGCCATATCGAGGGGCTTCGCCAGGTGAGGCGTCACAATCACGATGAGTTCCGTCTCGTTGCGCTGGTAGGACGTGCTCCTGAACAACGCCCCAAGGATGGGAATTTCCCCGAGCAGCGGGAACTTGGACACATTCGACCGCACACTGTCCCGCAGCAGCCCGGCAATGGCGAAGCTCTGCCCGTCGGCGAGTTCTATTGTCGTCGAGACTCTTCGAGTGGTGATGCCGGGGACCGAGACTCCGCTGAGATTTACCGCCGTGGAGAAGTCGAGGTCGGACACCTCCGGTTCCACCTTGAGATTGATGCGGTCGTCTCCGAGGACGATCGGGGTAAACGTAAGACCCACCCCGAATTTCTTGTACTCGATGGCCACGGTTCCCAGCCCCTGGGGAACGGGAATGGGGAATTCGCCTCCGGCAAGGAAGCTCGCGGACTGGCCGCTCTGGGCAATGAGGGTCGGTTCGGCCAGCACCTTTACCAGGCCGTCCTGCTTCAACGCATCGATAAAGGCCGTCCAGGTAAAATTACCGCCGATAATGTGAAAGAGAGAATTGATCGTCGGGGCGAATTCGAACTCCAAGCCGGCGCCGGTATTGCTGCCCACGAACTTGTCGAGTGTGATCAGGTTGCCCGGAAACACCGCCCCCACACTGCCGTCATGGGAAACGATGGAATTGATGGAGAGCCTGTTGGTGAGAGTCCGGGACATCTCGGCCACGCGGACTTCGAGCATCACCTGGTGTACTCCCGAGACCTGCAGGAGGTTGACAACCTTCTTGTCGCCCCCGTAGGCCTCGGCAAGAGCCGTAACCCGCGAGAGGTTCGACGTGCTCGATACCGTCCCCGAGAGCGTCAGGGAATCATGGGAGGCCACAACCTGGATATCCTGTTCCTGGGGGAGAATCTCGCGGATCCTCTCCTTGAGCCTCGAGGTATCGGGAGTCACCTCGAGGTCGTAGACGGCCGATATCTTGTCCTCGCTCTGCCACAGCATGAGGTTGGTAATCCCCGGCATCTTGCCGGTGACATAGACCTGGGTGGGAGACAGCGCCACGATGTCGGCCACTTCCGTGGTACCCAGGGTCGTTCTCACCACGGGTGAGCCGCTCCTGATGATGATGGATTTGCCCACCTGGAGCCGGATCTTCCCGGCCGGCTGCTGGCCGGTGATCACGTGAGCCGGTCCCGCCGCCGGACTTTGCATCGGGAAAAGGACGACTGAAACAGCGGCCAGGATAAGAGACAGGATTCTCGCTCTGCCTCGTGCAAGGGCGTCCCGGGCAGGAAAGCTTCGCATGGCGCACTTCCTTCCTCTGTTATCGGGTTTCGGGCCGATTTCCCGCCGGCCTACCTGTCAAAACTCACCCTGTTCACGTTCGATCCCTTGATGATCTCCATTTTGAACAGGGACCTCGGCATTTCGGATTTCGAGGTCTCCGGTTCCCGGGACAACAGCTTGAGGCGCGGCCGGTAGGCATCGAGTGCGTCGGCCACGGTAACACCCATGGTGTACACCGTGTCCCTGTCGAGAACGTTCCTCAAGGCAAACTGGACCCTGCCCTGGGCCGCCGCGAACGCCAGCCGCTCCCCCTCCTCCGGCGTCACTTCGAGGGTGAACACATCCACCGGCGCGGGTTCCGTACCGCCTGCCTTCTTCTCGATCACCGTTCCCGTGGCCAGCACCTTGACATCCGACAATACCATCTTCGTGACGGAGTATTCCTCGCCGTCCCTGCTGTCCTTCCCTTGCTTCACCCGCACCGTGACGAGAACATCCACGAAGTTCCCCGGCTGAATGAAGCCGGCAAGGCCGATGACCTTGTCCCCGGCCACGGCCACCGCCCGCTTGCCGGGAGAAACAACGGCGGTGACTCCCCCCGTGGTCACGTTTTCGGGAGCCAGCCGCGATTCGATGATCATCTCGTTTTTCTTGACGGGCTGAACGAGAACTCTTCCTTCAAGGGATTCCATGGTATGAAAGGTGCCCGGAGGGAGATTGTCCTTCGACATGGTCACGAACTTGATCATGTCCCTGGTGAGCTTCGTCCCCCAGGGGAGGTCTCCCATCGCCAGGGCAATCTCGACCCCTTCCTTCACGACGGGCGCCTCCACAACCCCGGGCGTCCTGGTCTTCGTATGCTGCATCCAGCGATAAATACCCACCGAGGCGGCCAGGGCAATCACGACCGCCAGCAGGAGAGGCAGCATGGCTCTCAGTTTTCCCATGGGGCACCTCGCTCTTTCCTTTATGACGAGAGCAATTCAGGTTGCTCGGATTCTCACTTTCGGGAGCACGAGTCTTTCAAGACGAATATGCGCGGCACTTCGATCAGATCATACAAGTTATATATGAGCTCTAAAACATCAATATACCGACACTACACTAACAAAACAAAAACCTTGCTGAAACTAACGCAAGAATAATGATAAAAGAGTACCGGCAGAAATAGCCACACCGTATGGCAACTTTGGCTTCTCGACCATCTTCTTTGAATATACCCAGATATGTTGACGGGTCAAAGCAAATGTTTTCAGGGTCCCCCAACATGATCTGGCAAGGTCCAATGCATATCCACGATGGATGACCAGCATCACTCCCGCCAAAACCCCTCCCGCAATACAGGTCCAGACGAAAGCGGAGAATGCACCGTCCTTGCCCAGCAGAGCACCCACAGCAGCCATTAGCTTCACATCCCCGGCACCCATTATGCCGAAAAGATATGGAATGATCAAGACCCCAAGTCCAACTGTCATACCGCTCAAACTGAATAGTAATCCCGCCACCCCATCAGAGATAGTAAAGTATCCTATTCCGATCAGGATGGCGGGAAAAGTCAAAATGTTGGGGATCCTGTGAGAACGAAAATCGACTACGGCGGAAACCACCACAAGGCACAGCAATGTCGCCATGGGGACAACATCTCCCGGCAGGTTTTGTAGAATACCCACGTTCAACACGTTTCATCTATCTCCATGCCATTTCCACAGATTGCTGCACTCCGTATAGTGATCGACCCAGTATTCGGTGATACAGGTCCCACAGAGTAGTTGTCTCACAGATATCCATATTGGCTAGCTATCTTGATTTCACCTCGACACCGAGAAGAACCATTGCCGAGCCCTTTTGCTATCCGGGCAAAAGGTTTTTTCTATCCTCTTACACAAACCTATTATTGATCATTGTGAATGCATCTCGTACCGGCGCCAAAGTAAGCATCTTGACTCTTAGCTTCCTCCTGCACCTGTCACAGCATCAGCTATTTCCTGGAATTTAGCACTCAAACTTGTCCCGACATTCGTGACCGCAACAATAATCACCACCGCAATCAGCGCAGCAATCAAGCCGTACTCGATCGCCGTAACGCCCTCTTCGTCCTTCAGAAACCTGATCAGTTTTTCCATGGCATACTCCTTCATCCGTTTTTCGTTTTGTTTTCTTATACTACACACCCACCACGCCATTATTCTCAAATGACCTTTCGCGTGCAGGGTTTTATGCACTTTCCATACCAGGATCACGAAGACGGCCGGGCCGAGGGGGTCGCAAAAGACCCGCAATAAAATATACGCTGTAATTCCAATCCATTAACAACCAGACGGTCTTTGCGGCATCGATCCTCTTCGCCCTGCTGCACCTGCAGATTCAAGAGCAGCATCTACTATTGGTAGATGAATCCGGCAACCTGATTGGAGTCCCCAATCGACGTTGCCTGTTCCCGGGCATGGGAAGAACGACTCGGCGGGCTTGAGTTGTCCGCTTTCACTCGGCCTGTCCCGCCGTACAATGTCGGACGAACCGATTCTTTCGCCGGGACCACCATGGCGATGGTCGTTCAGGGGGGTTGTGTTTCTTGAGGCGGGGGATCGGTCAATCGTTCAGCGAATGCTTCCTCATCTTCTTCCAGAGGTTCTTGGGGCTGAGACCCAGTATCTTTGCGGCCTTGGCCTGGACGCCCCCGCTTTTTTCCAGGGCGCTCACGATAAGCCGTTTTTCGAGCTCGTACAGGGTTTCCATGAGGGAGATGCATTCCGTCTCGTCCTCCTCGTCGGCCAGGGCGTTGAGAAACCTCCTGGACGCTATCTTCACGGCATCGGCGGTGAGGATGCCCCCTGCGCTGACGATGGCGGCTCGTTCCAGGATGTTCAGGAGCTCCCTCACATTGCCGGGCCAGTCCCGGTTGAGAAGAACTTCCATGGCATCCTTGGATATGCCGGTCAGGTGGATACCGAGGCGGATGTTGAGCCCGCGCAGGAAATGCGCGGCGAGCAGAGGCAGGTCTTCGGGCCTGTCGCGCAGAGGCGGAACGTGGATGGAGGCGACGTTCAACCGATAGTAGAGATCTTCGCGGAAGGCTTTTTTCGTAATGAGTTCAGGCAGGTCCTGGTTGGTGGCGGCGATGATACGCACGTTGACGGGTATGGGCATCCGTCCTCCCAGGCGGTCCACTTCTCGGCGTTCGAGGGTGCGCAGGAGCTTTGCCTGGAGGTTTGCCGGCATGTCACCGATTTCATCCAGGAATATGGTGCCGCTGTTGGCCAGTTCGAACTTGCCGGGTTTCGCCGAAACGGCGCCGGTGAAGGCGCCGCGTTCGAAGCCGAAAAGTTCGCTTTCCAGGAGCGTGTCGGGGATGGCGGCACAGTTGAGCATGACAAAGGGGCCGCCCGCCCGGCGGCTGAGCAGGTGGAGCACTTCGGCCACCAGTTCCTTGCCCGTGCCGCTCTCGCCCGTGATGAGCACGGTCGTTTCGAGTGGAGCAATGCGCCGGACCAGGGCCTTCACCTGCTTCATGCATTCGCTCCCGCCGATGATCCGTTCCGCGGGATCGGCCGCGGGGATCTGCTTTCGCAGTGCCTTGATCTCCTCCTGCAGCCTGCGCTTTTCCAGCGCCCGCCGGACGACGATTTCCATCTCCTTGAGGCTGAAAGGCTTGCTGAAGAAATCGTAGGCCCCGCGCTCGACGGCCTGGAGGGCGGTTTCGCTCGACCCGTGAGCGGTGATGACGATGATCTCGCCCTGGGATTCGGATTCCCTGATGTGCGGGATGGCCTCGATCCCGGACATGCCCGGGAGCCTGATGTCCAGGAGAATCAGGTCGTAGACCTTCTGGCGGATCTTTTCCAGGCCCGCTTCCGCCGACCCGGCTACGTCCGTTTCGTAGCCCCTCTTCGCCAGGAATTCCCTGAGTGCCATCTGCATGGACGGTTCATCGTCCACCACGAGTATTCTTGCAGGCATGACGCCACCCTTCGCGGGTTGTTCAATTGATCTGCCCAGGCCTCTTCATGGGAAGCAACACGCTGAAGGTCGCTCCCCTGCCGGGCTCACTGCTGACGTCCAGGTGGCCTCCATGAGCCAGGATAATGTGCTGGGAACAGGGCAGGCCGAGCCCGGTGCCTTTCGCCTTGGTCGTATGGAAGGGTTCGAAAATCCTGGCCTGCTCCTCCATCGGGATTCCAGGGCCGTTGTCCGTGATGCTGACGCTGATATGGCCGTTGCCTCCCTCGATCCCCATCCCGCGTTCGGCGCTGACGACCACCTGCCCTCCCTGGCCGGTGGCCTCGCAGGCATTTACGATAATGTTGAGAAAAGCCTGGACGAGCCTCTCCGAATCTCCCACCAGCTCGGGAACATCGTCCCGGTACCTTTCGACGATATCCGGGGGATGGTCCGCGAAGTTGTGCCGTGCCACCGTAACCGCCCGGGACAACACGTCGCGTATGTCCACAGGTTCGATACAGACGATTGCATCCCTGGAAAAGGAGAGAAGATCCTCGACCAGGCGGTTGAGGCGCTCCACCTGCTGCAGAACGACGTCGCTGTACCCGCGGCGCGGATCGTCCGCGGGAAGGTCCTCCCGGGCCAGCTCCGTCAGTGTCTTGATGGCCCCCAGGGGATTGCGGACTTCGTGGGCGATGTGAGCCGAAACCTGGCCCACCGCCGCCAGGCGTTCCAGTTTCTGAATCTGGTTGCGTACGGATACGATATCCGAATGATCCTTGAAGGTAATGGTGACTCCGCTGAATCCCTCTTCCTGCCGCACCGGATTGATGCTGAGCCAGAACTGCAGGTCCTTGCCCTCTCCCAGGGATATGGTCATCATTTGAGTGGAACTTTCCTCGCCGGCCAGGCCCTTGCGCACGAGGCGATAGAAGGCCTCGTTGGATACATTCTTGGGGATCAGCCTGTCGAGCTTGCTTCCCTTGAGATTCCACAGCTCGGAATGAAAGACGCGGGCCGCCTTCCTGTTGAGGGCCGTCACCTGGAGCATGCGGTCCACCGTGACCACTGCTTCGGGAAGATATTCGAGGATATAACTGTCCTGTATGAACCGGGTCAGGCTCACCCGGGCTTCATCGAGCATGATTCCCAGGGCCTCGATTTCACTGGCTGCCCGGATCTCCTGGGCAGACAGGTCGAGCAGAGGAATGAGGCTCCCCGCTTTGTTCAGCAGATTTCGCAGGCGGTAGCTGATGAACAGGCCGACCAGGAGACTCCCGGTAAACGCCACGAGGATCATGACAAAGATAGTGAGAGCCACCGCCAGGCTGACATCGGTCCTCACCACGTCATGATAGGTCAGCAGGTCGGGAAGGCGGTCGGATATCAGGAATCCCAGCACCAGCATCGACAGGAGCGTAACCGCCGGCAGCAACACCGCCAGCCGCAGACTGACCCGCAGACTCGCACCAAGCTGATCCTTCGCTTTCATGGGCTTACGAGCCTTTCCATGACCGGCCGTTTACCGCAACGCAAAGCCCGGAACGACAGCGTCGTTGACCTCATGCCCATCGGAGCGGACGACCGGGATAAACCGAACCCGCGAGAGTGAACACATGGAGTCGCTTCCGGCGCAAACCGCGGAAACGGCGAGAAAGCGCTTGGGAGAAATCCGGAGACGAATTTCAGCCTGTCACTCAGCGACAACAAGGATGTGCAACGCGAACACAAAATCCGGACACTTGGGTAACGAAGGTGCAATTTCGACTGTTTCTCCTCCCTGGGATTGCAGGATTCGGCAACGGGATTTTCAGATCCCGACAACAACGGGGGCATGAAGACCGCTCCTTACGGGCGGTTCACCCGCGGCAACCGCGAACCGATCCGCCACGGGACATGCCCGCAACGATCGGTGAAAGCCCTATGGAAGAAATGGTAAAGATCAACCCCTGGCTGTCCTTCAGATTCACTCGGTCTCGCTGACAACTCTCGCTAACGTGATAGTAGTTCGATTATTTTTATTTCCTAATACCATGCCTGCATCAGAAGGGTCAAGGCGGGAAAAATGCTAAGAAACGATATGCGGAACGACATTCGATCCTCTGCGGGCAAGAAAATGCCGACCGCCGGGTCGGGTCTTGCCCCGAACCAGCAGAACTGTTGGTGCCGCAGCGCTCTGGCGACCACTCGTCCGGGGTATTCGGCCCACCGGAACCTTGTACAAATACAAAACGTCGACTGCCGCTTAAGTCGAAACAGCCGAAACGGGAATCCACATCTACCGAAAGTAGATATCCCTCCCCGAGACCCCAAATATTGTGTTTAACAGGCTGCAAAAAATCTTCATAATGAAGCCGGGGCGCCGTTGCCAAATACAATCGTTCATCCCCGAACGCCTTATCGAAGCTGACACCCGGCGGCCTTTTCGATGATGCGGCTTTCATACGGCTTTTATCCGGGGATTGAACCTTCCCGGAGACATTTTCCCGGGAACGGACTGGAATCGTAGACATGCAGACACGCCATCGACCGCCGCTGAAACCGATGCGCCTTCGTGGGATGAAATGGGTGCTGATCACAGCCCTGCTGATTCTCTTGCCTGCTTCACCCGCAGACGCCGACTTCAAATCGGGCATGGCGGCCTACCGGCGGGGAGACTACGCCAGGGCTCACAAGGAATTCACGCGCCTGGCCGCCAGAGGCAACCCGGCAGCCCTCAGGATGCTCGGGGACATGTACGAATCGGGAGCAGGAGTACCCAGGAACTACGCCGAGGCCTTCAAAAGATACGCGGAAGCCGCCGCCCGCGGCGACCTGCACGCCAGGTTCATGGTCGCCCAGTTCTACTACGAAGGGAAAGCCGGCCCGAAGGATTACGGCGAGGCGGCCCGGTGGTACCGCAAGGCCGCAGAAGGGGGGCATCGCGATGCACGACACAACCTGGGCGTGATGTACGAACACGGGCGGGGAGTCCCGAAGAATGACGCCGAGGCAATCAAGTGGTTCCGGATGGCCGCAGAACAGGGCGTCGAAGAGTCCCGGCTGAAGCTCGGATACCGTTATATGAAGGGAGAAGGGGTCGTCCAGGACGACATCCAGGCGTACCTGTGGCTGGACCTCGCGGCATCCTCAGGAAACCGGGAAGCCAGGGACGCGCTGGAAACCCTCTCCCGCCGCATGACCCCGGAAGACATCGCCCGTGCGCGGCAGCCCGCCCTGAAGCGGAAGCCCGGTTCCGCGAAAAATTTGCCCCCTGGAAGATAGATCCCCTGCAGATCGAAGACCTGTTCCCGTGGCCCCGGGAATCGGGATTCATCCGGCCAAATGCAGATCGCGCCATGAAGATCTCTCCATCCGGCATTGCCATGCTCTATCCATCCTTTCTCCTTTCTGCCGGGCTCTTTCCCATCTATTGAGACAGTTCCGCCATGCACGGTTACCCTTCCTGGATTCCCGCCTCCGCGGGAATGATGTTGTGGTGGTAATCACGATGTTGCGGGGGCATTCCACCTTTGAGCGACAACTGTGTGGGTACGCATTTTATGAAGAAGAACGATTTCTTACGGCACGCGGGCACTCGAAGCCTGGAAAAGCCGATATGGGTCCGGCGTCATTACGTGGGAAGGGTTATCCGGAAGGTGAGGCCTTTTTCAGGGTTGCTCAGGACTTCGATCTTCCCCTGGTGAGCTTCGACGATCTTCCTGGCAATGGGAAGTCCAAGACCGGTCCCATCTCTTTTCGTGGTGAAAAATGGAGTAAAGACCTCCTCCATCTTCTCGGGAGGGATTCCACACCCTTTGTCGCACACGTCGATGACGAGACCTTCTTCCCTTCTGCGCCCGAGGATTCTCACCTCGTCCCCTTCGGGCGTCGCCTGCACGGCGTTCATGACCAGGTTGATGATCACCTGTTTGATTCGTGCGGCATCGAGAGATACGGGCGGGATATCGCCGCCTGCATCGAACCTGAGGTCGACCCCCTTGCTCCGGGCAGCCTCACGGACAACGGCAAGGCACTCCTCGATCAGCCGAGCCACGTCTTCCTCGGACCGGCTCAGGCTCAGCGGCCTGGAGAAATCGAGCATATCCGCCACCATCTTTTCGAGGCGCTGCGATTCCCGCAAAATAATATCGACCTTTTCCCGGCAGGGGTCATCCAGCCCGCAACGTCTTTGCAGCAGGCGGCTGAAGCCTCCGATAGCGATGAGGGGAGTCTTCATGTCGTGGGCGACTCCCGCGATGGCACGTCCCATGGCGGCGAGATTTTCTGTCTCGATGACCCGCTTCTGCCTTCTTGCCTCCCGGTCTTTGAGCACACCCAGGCTGACGGCGACGACGTTGTAAAGAATGATCTGCAGGAGCAATTCAAAGCGCAAGATCGAAGGATGCTGGAAATGAAGCAGAATTTCGGGGATATTAAGAAGGGTAATCGCCAGGGAGGTAGCCAGGGCTCCTCGCAGCCCGAACCAGAAGGCTGCAAGTATAAGGGGCATGAAAAACAGGGCATGGAAGACGAAGTGCGGGTAATCGAAATGGTCCGACACACACACGTACTGGGCAAGAGCGATCAGGCCGGTCGTTGCGGCGATGATTCCAGTTCTGGCCTTCGTCTCTGCGGCTGACATGCATAGCCCTTCTTGGTAAGGTGTCGGAGCGACCCTGCCTGCACAGTGGAAGATCCCCATAATCAGCGGCAAGGCATCCGAGCGGAGGGTAGGGGAAAAGGATTCCACAGAGAAATTAAGATCGTTGCAGCGCCTGCGTCAATATTGATTTCAACATTATTCGGGCTCGGGCCGTTTCAGTTCGGTGGTTTTGTGTTATGCTGGCGCCCGGAACAGCTTCCAGGAGCGAACCGCTCGGCCCTTCACGAACCTGCGAGCCGCCACGGGGCATGGGATTCCGGGTCCGGCATCGGCCTTCTGAGGAGGAACCAGGGCAGGCATCATGGATTCGATACCCGCAATGATATCACGGCTCGGCAAGATTACCGGCCACGTGGAAAAAGGGCTCCTCGTGGCCCTGACCGGCTTTCTAGTCGGGTTCGCTCTGCTGCAGATCGTCTTGCGCAATTTCTTTTCGACGGGCCTCGTCTGGGGGGATACCCTGCTTCGACATGTCGTGCTGTGGATCGGTTTGCTGGGGGCCTCCCGGGCCACGGCTGAAAACGGGCACATCCGCATCGATCTTCTGACCAGGATCCTGCCCGAAGCAGGCACCCGCGGAGTGGAACTGGTCGGCAATACTCTTTCCCTGGCTGTATGCGCAGCACTGTTTTACGCGTCGTGGAACTTCGTGCTGACGGAATACGAGTCCCGGGCCGTTGCCTTTGCTTCCGTCCCCTACTGGCCGCTCGAGACGGCCTTTCCCCTCTGTTTCGGGCTCATGACCATCCGTTACGCCGCCCTCGTCGCCGGCGGCGTGTACCGGCCACGAAGGGGCGGACCGTCATGAAATCCCTGGTCGTTGTCTTTCTGTGCGCAGCGGCCCTGTCGGGAGCGCCGCTTTTTGTCGTTATCTCGGCGGCTGCCCTTCTTTCGTTCCATCTGCTGGGCATCGATCTTTCCGTCGTCGTCATCGAGATGTACCGGCTGGCGGCAAACCCCATGCTGATAGCGCTTCTTCTTTTTGCCTTCGCCGGCTACGTGCTGGCAGAAAGCGGAGCCAGCAGGAGGCTTGTGAGGCTGTCGACGGCTCTCATGGGGCAGGCTCCCGGAGGCCTCGCCATCGTTTCCATTCTCACCTGCGCCTTCTTTACCGCGCTCACCGGGGCATCGGGAGTCACCATCGTCGCCCTGGGCGGACTGCTCTACCCCGCACTCATCACGGACAGGTACGGTGAAAAGTTCTCCCTCGGCCTGCTCACCACCTGCGGAAGCCTCGGCCTGCTCTTTCCCCCCAGCCTGCCTCTCATCATCTATGGACTCGTGGCGGATGTGAACATCTCTCACCTTTTCCTGGCCGGACTGCTTCCCGGCATCCTGATGGTACTTCTGCTTTCTGCGTACAGCGTCTACGAGGGTGTACGATCCGGGTCCGCTGTCGCCCACGCCCGGTTCAACGTCGGGGAACTGTTCGCGGCAGTCCGGGAAGCCTTCTGGGAGATGCTCCTGCCCGTGGTCGTGCTCGGGGGTATTTTCAGCGGATTCCTGGTGTTGAGTGAGGCTGCGGCCATCACCGCGTTCTACGTGCTGGTGGTGGAGGTCGTGATCCACAGGGAAGTGAAGATTCAAGATCTTCCTTCCGTCATGGTCAAAGCGGCCACCATGGTGGGAGCCATCATCATCATTCTTGGAGCCTCCCTGGCATTCAACAGCTTTCTCATCGATCAGCAGGTGCCGAACATCATCCTGGACTTCATGCAGAACCGGGTCGAAAGCAAATTCGCGTTTCTCATCATCCTGAACCTGTTTCTGCTTGCCGTCGGATGCGTACTCGACATCTACTCCGCCCTGGTCATCGTAGTCCCGCTCATCGTTCCCATCGCAGCAAGCTACGACGTCAACCTGCTGCACCTGGGCATCATCTTTCTCACCAATCTCCAGATCGGCTACTCGACTCCCCCCATCGGCATGAACCTGTTCATCGCGAGTCTGCGGTTCGACAAGCCCATCGTCAGGCTTTACCTGTCATCCATTCCCTTCATGGTCATACTCCTCGCCACACTTGCGCTGATTACCTTCGTTCCCCTGTTGAGCCTCATCCTGATCGGGTAGGGGCGGCAGGGCGGCAGGGCCGGGCTTTCCTTCCGGGTTTCTTGAAGAAGCGGTTTCGAGATCTTAACTAAGAGAAAGACCCGTACAGGGCTGCACGGTGGGCAGCCGGACAGGAGGAAGAACCATGGAGTTCATGCTCGATGAAGCGTTGGAAGAAAGCGTTCGAGATTTCGACGGATTTCTCCAGGCCCGCCTGGTGCCTCATCTGTCCGGGTGGTACCAGGAGGGATCCATTCCGAGGGAATTCTTCCGGGAGCTCGGAGCAGGCGGCTGGCTGGGGATGGACCGTTCCGGGAAGGGGTGCCGGGAGCAGTCCGCGATCAAGCAGGCGGTGCTCATGGAGCACCTGGCCAGGATTTCGCCGGGGGTGGGAGTCGCCGTTGCGGTGCAGGTCTCCCTCGGCACCAAGGGGCTGGTTCTCCATGGTTCGGAAAGGCAGAAGGAAGCCCTGCTCGATGCGGCGGCTCGGGGCGAGATTCTTATCTGTCTCGGAAACACGGAACCAACCGCGGGCAGCGACGTGGCCAACGTGGCCGCAATAGCCGAGAAAGTCGAGGGGGGCTGGGTGATCAGCGGAACCAAGGCCTACGTCACCAACGGGACACTGAGCGACCTGGCCCTGGTCACCGCAATATCGGATCCGGACGCCCCGAGAAACCGAAGGCTGTCCATGTTCATCGTCGACCTGGCATCGGAGGGGGTCAGCCGAACGAAGCTTCACAAGGAGGTATGGATACCGTCGGATCTTACGAGGATCCGTCTGAAAAACGTGTTCGTGCCCGATGAACATCTCCTGGGAGTACGCGGAAGAGGACTCCAGCAGGTGCTCAACATCTTCACCCACAGCAGGTTGGCCATCGCGGCCCTCACCCTCGGCACCGCCGCGGGTGCTCTCGAAATGGGGATCGACCGTGCGGGGAAAAGGGAGATTTTCGGGCGGAAACTTCGAGACTTCCAGGCCAAATCCTTTGAAATCGCCGACCTGTTCACCAGGATCGAAGCGGCAAGACTCATGGTCTGGAAGGCCTGCTGCCTGAAAGACTGCGGCATGGACTTCCGGCAGGCGGCGTCCATGGCCAAATACCTGGCGGTGGAGGCAGCGCGGCAGGCAGGCACCTGGGCCGCGGATCTGTTCGGAGCCGCGTCGGTGATGTTCGAGCACCCGGTTCACAAGTTCCCTCTGGACGCATGGGCATCGTCACTGGGTGAAGGCACCCAGGACGTGCAGAAACTCATCATCTTCAGGGAAATCATGAAACAGCGTGGCATCGTCGAATAAACCCGGAGTCTTCTCAGCCGGAACCTGCACACCGCAGCTGCGGGCACCCCGGCTGCGGTTGATCGCGAGCGCGCAGATGGCATCATCAGGGTTCGAGGACGATCTTTCCAAACTGCTCCCCGCGCTCCATCGCGACGAATGCCGCTTTCCCCTCGGAAAGCGGCATGACACGATCAACGACGGGTTTGAGCCTGCCGCTCCACAGCAGGGCGTTCACGTCCCGGAAATCCTGGTGAGTCCCCATGGTGCTGCCGATCAGGCTGATCTGTTTTCCGAAGATGTAACGAAGATCGATCTCGGAGATGGGACCGCTCGTATTGCCCACAATCACGATTCGGCCTCCGCGTGACACCGTCTTGATACTGGTTCCCATGGTCTGCGCACCTACGTTGTCCACCACCACGTCCACACCCCGCCTGGAAGTGAGGCGAAGGATCTCGGTGTCCCAGCGGGTCGAGGAACGGTCGACCACATAATCCGCACCCAGTTCGCGGGCCCTGGACGCTTTCTCCGCATTGCCGGCCACCACGAAAACGGTGGCTCCCGCGAACCGCGCAATCTGGACGGCCATGCTGTTGACTCCGCCTCCCGCTCCGACGATCAGGACCGTCTCGCCCGCGCGAAGGCCGGCTCTCCGGATGAGCATACGCCATGCGGTCAGGGTGACGAGAAGTGGAGCGGCGGCGGCGGGAAAATCGATGTGATCGGGAATGCCGAGCAGGTTTCCGGACGGAACCACCACATATTCTGCAAGGCCTCCCGGTGCGTGTTCACCGAGTATCCGGTAACCGGGGCTAAGAGTATCCTCGCCGCGACGGGTGAACTCGTCTTCGATGGTATTCAATCCCGGATCCACTACAACCCGGGAGCCGGGCTTCCATTCTCCCGATCCCGGCCCGACTTCGACAACAACGCCCGCGACATCGGAGCCGCCCCAGTGAGGCATATCGAGATTCAGACCGGGCCAGCCTCTGCGGACCCAGATGTCGAGATGGTTCAGTGCACACGCCTTGACCTTCACCAGGACCTCACCGAGGCCGGGTTTCGGGTCGGGCACATCCTCGTAACGCATTACGCTCGAATCTCCGTGTTCTCTGAAACACAAGGCCTTCATTTCGATGCACATCCTTTCTGCGGAAACGAGCCACCCGGCCACCCCACAGGGCGGACACGGCCCGTATCGCCATGAACGCGTCCTAAAACCGAACACCTTTCATAAAAGGAAGCTAAAACCGAAGAATCATGGATTCAAGATTTGCAGGCGGCAACCGCAACGGCCATCTTCTTCCGGAACGTCATTCCTGCGAGGGCGGGAAGCCAGGAGGGGTGACTGTGCATAACGACATTTTGCGGGATGACGATGTGGGATGGGCGGGAATGAACATTGCTGCGGAAATGACGGTTGTGATGGCATGCATCCTTTGCGTGGAAAGCACCGGATGCGTGTGGAGCACCGGAGGTATTCGTTTGCCGGATGAACCCAAAAAATCTATTGCAGGACAATTTCTTTTTTGCCGTCAGGATGGTATTTTATAAAGTTACATGAAAGGAAACGGGTCTGAAACCCGTGATTTGGGGCTGCTTACCCCTGCAAAGGACAGGGAAGGCGATGGAGAAATATAGCACGTCAGGAGCGAATGGAGAAAGAAGCGCCTGTGCCTGGCGAGGTCGATTGGCCTCACTCCATGAACGAAATGTGCCTGGACTCGCCTGTACAGGCACACTGCCCCGGTCGCCGGCTTGGCCGTGGGCATTTGAAATCCCGCCCCGGGCGCAAGAGATGATACCGCGAGGTGCAGCAACATGAAGAAGCCCGGTTCATCCAGGCACACACCGGAAAGCAGGCCGCTGCGCTGGCTTGCTTTCACCTTCCTCTCCCTGATCTTCTGCGCTGTCTTGGTGTGCGTCATCGTACTGGCCGCATTCTACATCCAGTTGGACCGCTCGCTCCCGAGCACCCAGGCCCTGAAGAACTACCGACCGCCCCTGGTCACCAGCGTGTACTCCGCGGACGGGCAGCTGATCGGAGAATTCTTCATCGAGCGCCGTTACCTGGTGCCGCTTGGAACCTTGCCGGAGCATCTCATCCAGGCGTTTCTGGCGGCGGAGGACGTGCGGTTTTACGAGCACCGCGGGGTGGATCTGCTGGGAATCCTCAGGGCCACCCTGAAGAACATTCAGGCGGGGGAAATCGTCCAGGGAGGCAGCACCATCACTCAGCAGGTGGTGAAATCCCTTTTGCTGACGCCTGAACGCACCTTCACCCGCAAGCTGAAGGAAGCCATCCTTGCGTACCGGATCGATAACTTCCTGACCAAAGACGAGATACTCTACCTCTACCTCAACCAGATCTACTTCGGTGCGGGAGCATACGGCGTGGAAGCGGCGGCTCGAACATACTTCGGCAAAAACGCCCGTGACCTGGACCTGTCCGAAGCGGCCATGCTCGCGGGCCTTCCCAAGGCTCCCAGCCGTTTTTCCCCCATCCATCATCTGCAGATCGCCCGGGAAAGGCAGAACTACGTGCTGCAGCGCATGGCCGATGTCGGGTTCATCACTGCCGATGAGGCCCGAAGGGCCTTGGCCAAACCACTCCAGTTTTCGAAACGCAGGCGCTGGACTCACAGGGAACTGGATCATTTCACCGAGGAAGTCCGGCGGCAGGTGGAAGCCCGATACGGCCGTGACGTGCTGTACAAGGAAGGGCTGACCATCCAAACGACGGTGGATACAAGAGCCCAGGAAATCGCCGTGAAGGCGCTCGAAGAGGGGGTTCGAGATCACGACCGGCGCCACAGAAGATACAGGGGTGTTCATGCCAATGTGCCCCGGGAAGACTGGCCCGGTTCGCTCAAGGTGCTGACCCAGGGCAATGGTGAATTGAGTGAAGGCAAGGTGGTTTCGGCTCTTGTCAAGGAGTATGACCAGAAGAGCAAGACGTGCCTGCTGCTGCTCGGATCCGCGGAAGCCGTGCTGCCTCCCACGGGCTGGGAGTGGGCGAAGCTTTCTTCGGGAAGAGTCGCCCGCATGTTTCGGACGGGAGACCTGATCAGGGTGAGGCTCGGCAAGCTCAGGGAAGACAAGATATGGTCGGCGGCCCTGGAACAGGATCCGGGTGTGGAGGGAGCCTTGATGGCCATGGTTCCGGAAACGGGCAGGGTTATCGCCATGGTGGGAGGAAGAGATTTTTCGAAAAGCCAGTTCAACCGTTGCACCCAGGCGGTCCGTCAACCGGGGTCCTCGTTCAAGCCCATCATCTATGCCGCGGCCCTGGACAAGGGATACACCGAGGCTTCCATTCTGATCGATTCACCCCTGATCCTGGATGACCACAGCCTGCGCGGTCCCTGGAAACCCGCCAACTACGACCGCCGTTTCTGGGGGCCGATTCTCCTGCGCAAGGCACTCATCCATTCCCGCAACGTGGTAACCGTGAAGCTCCTGAACTCCATCGGCATCGGGTACACGATCAATTACGCAAGAAACCTGGGCATTTCGTCGCCCCTCACTCCCACCCTCGCCCTGGCACTGGGTGCATCGGGCCTGACTTTGTCGGAACTGCTCACCGCATACTCCCCCTTTGCCAACCAGGGCGAAAGAGTGGAACCCTATCTCATCGAGAAGATATACGACAGGAACGGAAACCTGGTCGAGGAACACCGGGGCGAAGGACAACCCGTGATTTCGCCTCAGACGGCCTACCTGATGACACACCTGCTTGAAGGGGTCATCCAGGAGGGCACCGGCCAGAAAGCAAGGGAACTCGGCAGACCGGCCGCCGGCAAGACCGGTACAACCAACGAACTCAAAGACGCCTGGTTCATCGGATACACACCCTCCGTTCTCGCGGGTGTCTGGCTCGGATACGACGACCACACGCTGTCTCTCGGCAAGGGAGAAACGGGAGGACGAGCGGCGTGCCCCATCTGGGTCGCTTTCATGAAGGAATACCTCAAAGACCAGCCCGTGGAAAGCTTCCCCATTCCACCGGGTGTCGTTTTTGCCAGGATAAATGCTCAAACCGGCGCACTTGCACGATCCGATGAACCTGGAACGGTCTTTGCCGCGTTTTCCGGTGAACCGCCGTCCCGAACCGTCGGAGATGAAGAGGGGGAGGCTGCAGGCTTCCGCAGGAGTTCACCCGGGGAATCTTTTTTCAAGTCCGACCTGTTCTAGCGAAAACTTGACGGCGGGAGATTCCAGGGAGAAAAGGCGACAGGACTTCACGGCAATCCACGGAGCCGGGAACACGGTGCACAGCGATCGATGACGGTCACGACGGTCAAGCAGAAGATGGAACGTTACTTCGGGCCCTCGGGCATCCTTGATCGAGGCCTGGAGGGATTCGAATTCCGCAGGTCTCAACTGGAGATGGCTGAGGGGGTTTGCACGGCGATCGCTTCGAGCGTGCCCCTGCTGGTCGAAGCGGGAACCGGTACCGGGAAGACCCTGGCCTATCTCGTACCGGCCATGTTGAGCGGCAGGCGGGTGGTGGTATCCACCGGGACCAGAACCCTGCAGGACCAGATCCTGGACCACGATATCCCCTTGCTCAAGAAACTCGTTTCTCCGAAAATTCGAACAGTCTGCTTGAAGGGACGAAGAAACTACCTTTGCCGGCGCAGGTACAGGGAGTTTTCCTACCAGCCTTCGTTCTGGAACCGGGAGGAAGCGCGGCTGTTCAGGCGGCTGCAGAAGTGGGCCGAAAGGACGGTCGTCGGAGACCGGGCTGAAATCGGCTGGCTGCAGGATCATTTTCAGGCCTGGAACGAGATCTGTTCGAGCACTGACCACTGCACGGGCCAGCAGTGCGTCGATCACTCCCGCTGTTTCCTGGTCCGGTTGCGCGCCGAGGCGTCCCGGGCCGATGTGATCGTCGTGAATCACCATCTTTTCTTTGCGGACCTGGCCCTGAAGAACCAGACCGAAGGCGAAGTGATCCCCGACTATGACGCGGTCATTTTCGACGAAGCTCACCAGTTGGAAGACACGATGGGCTCCTACTTCGGCATTCAGTTCAGCAACCTGAAGCTTCTCGAACTGAAAAAGGACCTGTTGAAGGAGTTCGGAGCCTCCACGAAACGAAGCGGCGCGTCCAAGGAGATCGTGAGGATCGCTCAACAGATGGACGTTCTGAGCCGACTTCTCCTGCATCGAGTGAACGAACATCCCGGGGCGCAGGGGCGTTTTCGCCTGGACACAGACAACATGGGCAAGGGGTTTGCCGAAACCTGCCGGCAGACCGTTCATGCGCTGGAGCAGCTTGCGGGGCTTCTTTCCTCAGCGGGAAATGGAGAAGGAACCGTCGAACTGCTCGCCCGCAGGTGCATCGACCTGGCTGGAGTGGCCGCTTCCATGCTGGAACAGGCGGACCGTTCCCTGGTTTACTGGTATGAAGTGAATCAGCAGGCCGTCTTCCTGCACGGCACCCCGATCCAGGTCGCACCGATATTCCGGGAACGGCTTTTCCCCCGAACCCGGGCGGTCGTTCTCACATCCGCCACTCTTTCCATTGCCGGTTCCTTCGACTTTATCAAGAGGTCCCTGGGGCTTCCCGAAGACTGCAGACACCTGCTGCTCGAATCCCCGTTCGATTTCGGAAGGCAGGCCGTCCTCTACGTTCCGAAGCAGTTCCCGTCGCCGCAGGAACCTTCCTTCTGCCCCCGTGTCGCTGAAGAATCCATTGAAATCCTGGTAAAAACCCGGGGGAGGGCGCTTGTCCTCTTCACCAGTTTCCGCAATATGCGCGATGTATACAGCCGCCTGCAGGACAGGCTGCCCTACCCGATCCTCGTCCAGGGCCAGAAGCCCAAACGCGCGCTTCTGGCCGAGTTCAAAGAAAAGATCGACTCCGTCCTGCTGGCCGTCAATTCCTTCTGGCAGGGCATCGACGTACCCGGGGAGGCCCTGAGCTGTCTCATGATCGATAAGCTGCCCTTCGAAGTTCCCGACGATCCGATTATTGCCTCGAGGATGCAGCAGGTGGCGGATGAGGGACGAAATTCGTTCTACGAATACCAGGTCCCGAGAGCAGTCATACAGTTGAAACAGGGTGTCGGGCGGCTTATCCGCTCGTCCAGGGACCGGGGCATTATCGTTATCTTCGACGGACGCCTGTTGACCAAGAGCTACGGACGCCTGTTCATCAAGAGTCTGCCGCCTGTGAAGGTTGTGCACCGAATCGAGCAAATCGACTCCTTCCTGTCCTCCATCTCTGCATCGGAACTCGATGCCCCTGAAAAATCCCCGCTGTCAGAGCCGTCCCCTTCATCCCGTGAAGGATAGGGTGCAGGTTCCCATCCGGGTTCGGGTCCGATGTGCATCGAGAACCATGAGCGGTATGCCGTCAGGCTTCTTCGAAGAACTCTCTTTATTCAGGAAGCACTCGATGATAAAAAAAAGTACTTCCGGCAAACGCGCACCCGGACAGTTGTCGCACAATGGTGGAGGAATACACCTGCAGCCACGTCATTCGCACAACAGCTTCATGCCCGCAAAGGCAGGAATCCAGGAAGGGTGACCGTGCATGGCGAAACAATTTAAAGAAATGGGAAAGAGCCTGGGAGACAAGATGGACAGAGCAAGGCGATCGCGGCTGGAGAGATCTACGGCACAATCCGTGCTTGGACTGGATTCCCGCCTTCGAGACTGTGTCGTAATTGTAGGGCCTGGGAGTGGATTTTTATGGTTTAATAGGAATAAAAAATAGGCAAATCGGAAGGTTATGTGGTATAGTGTAGCCCTGAGAGCAGGAGGAAAAGGGCTATGGCT